>QGUP01000097.1 GCA_003242505.1 Bacillota bacterium | reverse complement strand
CCGGACCGGCAGGGGAGCCGGGAGGGATAGCCCGGGCCCCCCGGGGGCCCGGGGTCGCGCTGCGCCCCGGGCGCGGCGTGGGTCCGGGCCTTCAGGCCCGGACCCACCGGGGTCAGATGATGATGCAGATGAGCCCGCCGCTGCCCTCGTTGATGATCCGGGTCAGGGTCTCCTGCAGCTTTTGCTGGGCGTCCTCCGGCATCCGGTAGAGCTTGTTCTGGACCCCCTCCCGGACCAGTTCGTACAGGGACTTGCCGAAGATGTCGAAGTCCCAGAGCTTCTTGGGGTCGTCCTCGAACTTCTCCATCAGGTACTGGAGGAGTTCCTCGCTCTGCCGCTCGCTGCCGATGATGGGCGTCACCTCGGTCTCGATGTCCGCCCGGATGAGGTGCAGGGACGGGGCGCTGGCCTGGAGCCGCACCCCCCAGAGGCCCCCCCGCTTGACCAATTCCGGTTCGGCGAAGGTCATGTCCGAAAGCTGGGGCGGGACCATGCCGTAGCCGGTGGTCCGGACCTCGTGGAGGGCGGAGGCGATCTTGTCGTACTCCTGCTTGGCGACGGCCCATTCCCGGAGGAGGCGCACCATGGTGTGCTTGCCCTCGAGGTGCACCTGGGTGATCTCCTCCAGCACCTGGTAGTACAGGTCGTCGTGGGCCTCGAGTTCAATCACCGCGACGCCGGTGCCCATGTCCAGGGACCGGAGCTGGGCCGTCTGGACCACGTCGCAGGCCGCAAGGCGCTCCACCGCGGGGTCGACGTCCCGGACCTTGGCCACCGCCTGGACCGCCTCCATGGCGGCCTCTTCGAACCGCTTGCGGAGCCAGTGGTCGGGCTCCAGCTCCTCCACCCACCGGGGGACCGCCACCTGCAGTTCCTTGACCGGGAACTCGAAGAGGGCCTGCTCGAGGATCAGGTAGATGTCGTCCTCGCTGAGTTCCGAGGCGTCCACCGGCACCACCGGCGCCCCGTACTTCTCCTCCAGTTCCCCGGCCAGTTCCAGGGTCTCCTGGGCGTAGGGGCGGGTGGTGTTGAGGACGACGACAAAAGGCTTGCCCAGCTCCTTGAGCTCGGCCACCACCCGCTCCTCCGCCTCCAGGTACTTGCCCCGGGCGATGTCAGTGATGGAGCCGTCGGTGGTGACCACCAGTCCCAGGGTGGCGTGGTCGCTGATCACCTTCCGGGTGCCGATCTCCGCGGCCTCCTGGAAGGTCACCTCGTGGTCGTACCAGGGGGTGAGGACCATCCGGGGCTGGCCCTCCTCGTCAGTAAACCCCAGCGCTCCCTCCACCGGGTAGCCGACCACGTCGACGAGCCGGACCCGCATGGTCACCCCTTCCCGGAGGGGCAGTTCCACCGCGTCTTCCGGGACGAACTTGGGCTCGACGGTCATCACCGTCCGGCCGCCGCCGGACTGGGGCAGTTCGTCCAGCATCCTGGTCCGCAGGAACTCGTCCTCGATCCGGGGCAGGATCAGCCGGTCCACAAACCGCCGGATCAGAGTGGACTTGCCGGTCCGCACCGGGCCGACGACGCCGATGTAGATGTCGCCCCCGGTCCGCTGGGCAATGTCCTCGAAGATGTTGAATTTATCCATGAGGTAGCCCCCTCCCAGGTGGGACTTTACCCAGGGCCGGGGCCCGGCCCGGGCGTGCCCTGTGGGCACATGCTCGTGTCCATAGCTATGAGGGGGCGGGGGCGTCCATGCCATCGGGATCGGCCGGAGATGACAGGCCTGCCCCGGCACGCAGGGGAATCCCCGTTGCGGCAGGCAAGGGGACTTGAGGCCCCGGCAGGCAGGGGGAATTCCAGGGGTGCCGCAGGGTGAGGAATCAGCCCTCCGTTCCCGTGCCAACCTACCCCCCGAGGATGGCGAGGCGGAGGCGATGAGATGGTCGGGGCCCTCACCCTGCCGCAGTACCTCTACCTGGCGGTGGCAGCCGCCTACCTCCTGATGTTCCTCCTCTTCTGCCGGCTGCTCCTCTGGAAGCGGTATGCGGAGCGGCATTACTGGCGGCGGCGCCCCCGGCTCACCGTCGCCCAGGTCGAAGCTCAGGCCCGGGCCCTGGGGCGGCCGCTGCCGTTCTTTTCGATCCTGATCCCTGCCCGGAACGAGGCGGAGGTCATCGAGGGCACCGTGGACCACATGGCGGCCCTGGACTACCCGCCGGACCGGTACGAGATCGTGGTAGTGACCGATGAGAAAGAGCAGCGGGCCGCCGACCAGCGGCGGCCCGGTATTGTCAGGGAAGCGGCCGAGACGGTGGCGGCGGGCCTTGCGGCCCTGGAGGGTCCCGAGACCAGGGGCGAGGGTCCGGCGGCCGCACCCCTTCCGGACCCGCCGCCGGAGGTCCAGGGCCTGGTGCTGGGGTTGCTGGCCAGGCTGGCCACCGAGGGCGGGAGCGACCCGTCCCTCACGCCCCTCAGCCTCACCTCCCTCCCGGAGCCGGTGAGCCGGCAGCTCATCTGGGAGGCAGCTCGCCGGCTCTACCCCGGCCGCCGGTGGGGGCTGGAGGCGCGGCTCGGCGAGGTGGAGGTGCTCCTCCGCCGCCGGCTCCGGCAGGCCCGGGAGAAGGACAGCCAGGCGGCCTTTGCGGCCCTCCTGGCCCACGGGATCCCGGTGGTGGTGGCCATGGCGGCGCTCCGGCAGGACCCGGGCCAGGCCCGGCTGGTCCGGCACCTGGCGGCCCGGGTGGCCCGGGCCCACCACTCCCTGACCCAGGAGATCCTGGTCACCATGGCGGAAGCCCTGGCCGGCCGGATCCTGGAGCGGCTCCGGCGGCTCCGGGCCGCCGGGCCCGAGGCCCTCCGCCGGGCTCTGGAGGCGACCTACCGGGAGGTCTACCCCACCACCCAGGACATCCTCGCCCGGAAGGTCCAGGAACTGGCCCGGCAGCCGGGGCGTCCCCGGCTGGTCCATGTGACGGTCCCCTTCGACTTCGACGGCCGCCTGGGCGGCGGGTGCACGGGCCGGGAGGTGCCCTCCACCAAGGGGCGGGCCCTCAACTGGGGCCTGGGGTTTGTCGATCCCCGGGCGGAGTGGTGCGGCTTCTACGACGCCGAGTCCCGGCCGGACCCGGGGGTGCTCCTCTACGTGGCCCACCGGTGGCTCCAGGACCTGGGGCCGGAGGAGCGTCCCTGGCGGGCTCCCCGGGTGGGCCGGCCGGTGCAGATCTTTCAGGGGCCGGTCTTCCAGGTGCGGAACTTCTACGAGATGGGCCCCTTTTGCAAGATCGCGTCCCTGTACCAGGCGGTGGCCCACGACTGGTACCTGCCGGCCCTCTTCCGCCACCTGCCCTTCGTCGGCGGGACCAACCTCTTCGTCACCGCCGACCTGCTCCGGGCGGTGGGCGGGTACGACCACCAGTCCCTGACCGAGGACCTGGAACTCGGCACCCGGGCCTACCTCCGGTGCGGGGCCTGGCCTGAGTACCTGCCCCTGCCCTCTTCGGAGCAGACGCCGCCAACCTTTGCGGCCTTTTTCCGGCAGCGGCTCCGGTGGGCCACGGGCCACCTGCAGGTGATGGACAAGATCCGGAGGGAGACCGGCTACCCGCCGGAGCGGCGCCGGGCGGTGCTGCGGCAACTCTTTCGGAAAGGGCAGCGGGAGTGGGTCTTCTACCAGGCCGCGACCCTGGTGCCTCCCGCCGCCCTGGTCGCCTACTACCTGGGGCTGCTGGACCCCGCGGTGCTGCCCGCGCCGGTCCGGGCCTGCCTCAGCCTGCTCTCCCTGATCTATGTGGGCTTCACCCTCTACGCCTTCCGGCGGTACGCGCCCCACCTGGACACCGCCGCCCGGGAGGCCGCCACCTTGCGAAGCCAGGCCCTGGCCGTGGTGAATCTCCTCCTGCTGCCCCTGGCGGCCTTTCTCTTCCCGGTGCCTTACTCCAGCGCCCTGGTTCTCCGGGGCCTGGGCCGGAGCCCCCAGGGGTGGGTCAAGACCCCCCGCACCCGGGAGTAGGGGCCGGGAAACGGGGTCCTGGCACAGCGGGCCCGGGAACGCCGTGCCGGCCATGGCGTCCGCCGCCCCCTGGAGGGGCGGCGAACGGGGCGGGTCCGCCGGTGGGATATCGGCGGATCGCCGGGGTCAGCCGGGTCAGTCGGACCAGCAGGATCAGCAGAGTCGGCAGAGTCAGCAGGATCAGCAGGATCAGCGGCGCTTCTTCCGGGACTTGCCCCGCCGGCCTGCGGGCGCGGCGGGAAACTCGAAGGAGACCCCGTCGGGCCCCAGGACCAGGTAGGCAGAGAAGGGGCGGCCGTGGCGGGATAGGAAGCCCTCCAGGAGGCGGCTCCGCCCCTCCCGGAGGATCACCCCCGCCTCCTCCGGGGTGATGGGGCGCCGGCAGAGCTCCCCGGGAATACGGAGGGTGCACCCCTGGCCCTGGCACCGCCACTCCCGCCCCTGCCAGACCACGGGGCTTCCGCACCGGGGACAGGTGCCCGCCCGGAGGCCCTCCGGCCAGCGGCCGGCCGCCAGTCCGTTCCCGCCAACCGGCGCCGTCGCCGCCACCTCCCCCCTGGCCGCCGCACCGGCCGCCTCCGATGCCGGGGCCGCCCCGGCCTCGGCAGGGGCGGCCGGCACGCCAGCGGCGGACCCGTCAGCCCCGGATCCGGTTCCGTGCGCCGGCACGGCGGCCCCGGTTCCGGCGGCAGCCCCGGATCCGGCGGCGGCCCCGGCAGGGCCGGATGCGGCGCCAGGCCCGGTCCCCTGCCGGCCCACCCCCGTCAGGGCCGCATAACGGACGTGCTCCACCACCTCGATGGCCAGGGCCTTCATCTCCTGCCGCAGCCGGTCCGGGTCGTAGGTGCCCGCCTGGATGTCGGCGATGCGCTTCTCCCACTCCCCGGTCAGTTCCGGAGAGAGCAGGACCTTCGCGCCCACCGCCTCCACGAGGGAGACCAGCCGCTCGGCCTTGGGGGTGGGGTAGAGGGTCTTCCCCCGGACCTGGAGGTAGCCGACCTCCTTCAGCCGTTCGATGATCGCCGCCCGGGTGGCCGGGGTGCCCAGCCCCCGGCCCTTCATCGCTTCCCTGAGTTCCTCGTCCTCGATCTCCTGGCCGGCGGCCTCCATGGCCGCCAGGAGGGAGGCCTCGGTGTACCGCCGGGGCGGCTGGGTCTCCTTCCGGAGGGCCTCCACCTTCGCCACCGTCACCGGCTCGTCCGGCGCCAAGTCGGGGAGAGGCCCCTCCAGTTCCGGTCCGGCCTCCTCCGCCTCCCCGCCCTCGGCCCCGGCCCGGGCGGTGCCGCCGGACTTCCGGCGCCGGGGCGGCGGATCCGCGGCCTGCCAGCCCGGGTCCAGCAGCACCCGGCCCCGGCTGCAGAACCGGTCCTCGGCCCCGGCCCGGGTCCAGACCTCCAGGTCCCGGAACCGGGCCTCGGGGAAGAACTGGGCGAGAAACCGCCGGGCGATGAGGTCGAAGACCTTCTGCTCCACCCCGGTGAGTTCCGGGATCGGCTCCCCGGTGGGGAGGATCGCGTGGTGGTCCGTCACCCGGGACTCGTTCACCACCCGGCCGGTCCAGATCCGGGCCGGGTCCGCGGCCTCCACCAGGGCGGCGTAGGCCGGCAGCCGGCTGAGGGCCTGCAGGGGCCGGTGGACCTGCCGGGCCACGTCCCGGGTGAGATAGCGGCTGTCGGTCCGGGGGTAGGTGATGAGCTTCCGCTCGTAGAGGGCCTGGGCGGCCTTCAGGGTGGCCGCGGCGGTAAGGCCGAAGCGCCGGTTGGCCTCCCGCTGGAGGCTCGTGAGGTCGTAGAGCTGGGGCGGCTTTTCCGCCACCTCCTTGGCCTCCACCGCCTCCACCCGGGCCGCTCCCGCCGCGGCCACCCGGTCCCGGATGGCCGCCGCGGCGGCCTCGTCGTGCAGCCGGTCCCCCTCGGGCCCCTGCCAGACCCCCTTGTACCGGTGGCCCTCCGGGGTGACGAACTCCGCCACCACCTGCCAGTACGGCTCCGGCCGGAAGTTCCGGATTTCCTGCTCCCGCCGGACCACCATGGCCAGGGTGGGGGTCTGGACCCGGCCGACGGAGAGAAGCTCTCCGAAGGCGGCCGTGAAAGCCCGGGTGCCGTTCATGCCGATCAGCCAGTCCCCCTGGGCCCGGCAGAGGGCGCTCTGGTAGAGCCGGTCGTACTCCGAGCCCGGGCGGAGGTCCCGGAACCCCGCCCGGATCGCCTCCGGCGTCAGGGAGGAGACCCAGAGCCGCTGGACCGGCAGGTCGACCCCCAGGGCCTGGACGATGAAGCGGAAGATCAGTTCCCCCTCCCGGCCGGCGTCGCAGGCGTTGATCAGGGAGGAGGCCCGGCGGACCAGCCGCTGGAGCACCCGGAACTGGGCCGCGGTCCGGGCGATCACCTTCAGCCGGAACTCCTCGGGCAGGATGGGAAGGCTCTCCAGGGACCAGCGGCGCCACTCGGGGTTGTAGTCCTCCGGCTCCCAGAGGTCGACCAGATGGCCGATGGCCCAGGAGAGCAGGTACTCGTCGCTTTCCATGTAGTTCGCCTTGCGGCGGAAGCCGCCCAGGGCCTCGGCGATGGCCCGGGCGGCGCTGGGCTTCTCCGCGATGATGAGAGGCTTGCGCTGCTCGGACATGGCGTCATCTCTTTCCACCAGGCATCATCTCCCCGTCGGGGGATGGTGCCCTTCGAGTTCCCGGAACCGCTTCTCCCGGCCGGTGAGGGCGAGGAGCGCTTCTTCCGGGGCGATCCCTTCGTAGAGGATCCTGCAGAGCTGTTCGGTGATGGGCATCTCCACCCCGAGCCGGGCCGCCAGCTCCCGCGCGGCCCGGGCGGTGGGGGCCCCCTCCACCGTCGCCCCGGTCTCCCGGATGAAGTCCGCCAGGGTGCCGCCCCGGCCGATGTAAAGCCCGGCCTGCCGGTTCCGGGAGAGGTCGCCGGTGGCGGTCAGCACCAGGTCCCCGACCCCGGACAGGCCCGCAAAGGTCATCAGTTGCGCTCCCAGGGCCATCCCCAGCCGGGCCATCTCCGCCAGCCCCCGGGTGATCAGGGTGGCCCGGGTGTTGTGCCCCAGGCCCAGGCCGTCGCTCACCCCCACCGCCATGGCGATGATGTTCTTCAGCGCGCCGCCCAGCTCCACCCCGATGGGATCGTCGGAGGTGTAGGCCCGGAACCGGGGGGTGAGGAACGCGTCCTGGACCGTCTCTGCGAACTTCGGGTCCCGGGCGGCCACCACGGTGCCGGTGGGGAGCCCCCGAGCCGCCTCCACCGCAAAGTTGGGCCCGGAGATCACCGCCACCCGGTCCGCGGCCTCGGGGATCTCC
>QGUP01000527.1 GCA_003242505.1 Bacillota bacterium | reverse complement strand
CCGGCATCCGAGTTCTAGTCCGTTTTCGGGGGCTGGGAGTTTGTTTAAGGGCCCGGTCCATGGCCGTGAGGTGCCACTCGTAGTTGTGCTTGGGCCCCGAGGGGTGCATCTTCAGGTAGGTGGGCTTGTGGTAGGTCTCCTGGAAGAGGATGTAGGTGCCGATGCCGGCCTCCTTCAGCTTCCGGTAGTTCTCCACGGTGGTGGCGGCGATGTTGACGTTGACCCGCCGGATGGCCCCGGGGCCGGAACGGATGCTGTAGATGGTCCGGATGCACTCGAGGATGTAGTCGATGTCGCAGTGGACCGGGTCCTCTCCGGCCTCCAGGGCCAGGCGCTTGTGACCCATGGCCTCGAGGATCCGGACCTCCTCGGCCAGTTCCTCCATGGTCAGCCGCCGGCGGGGGATCTGGTTGTGGCGGCGGTAGCCGCAGTACCGGCAGTTGTTGACGCAGTAGTTGCTGACGTAGATGGGGGCGAAGAGGACGATCCGGTCGCCGTAGATCTGCTGCTTGACCGCCAGGGCGGTATCGTAGACCGCCTGGAGCAGTTCCGGGTCATCCACCATGAGGAGGGTGGCCGCTTCCTCGACGCTCAGCCCCTGGGCCAGGGCCGCCCGGTCCAGGATCCGCCGCACCTCCGCCCGGGAGGGGGAGGCGAGGCGGCCGAGGAGCCCCCGGATGTACCCGTCGTCAATGAAGTTCTCCAACTGGCTGGCGCGCATCGGGCATCTCCTCCTTGGCGGCAGGCTGGGCGAAGGCAGCCCGTGGGCTGTGGCCCGGCCCCCGGGCGACGTACCGCCCCTGGGCCACGATCAGGGCCTCGACGCACGGGGCACAGGTCTCCGGGTCCTCGAAAAGGCAGATCTTGCCCGGGTAGAGCTGGTACCGGGCCCGGTACGGGGGCGGGGTCAGGTTGGGCATGATCACGTTGGCTCCGACCCGGAGGCCCAGTTGCCGTCCCTCGGGGTGGATGGTCCCCAGCGCGGTGGTGGCAGGGATGTGGGCGTCGGGGATGGCGAGGCGGGTGACGGCCAGAGCCTTCAGGGTCATCTCCAGGGTGCCCGGGGCCGCCCCCGCCAGAGGGGTGTCCGGATGGGGGATGAAGGGGCCGATCCCTGCCATCTCCACGTTGAGCTCGACGAGGAGGTCGATGTCGGCGGCGATGGATTCCACCGTCTGCCCGGGCAGGCCGACCATGAAGCCGCTGCCCACCTGGTAGCCCAGGCTGCGCAGGTAATAGAGGCACTGGACCCGCTCTGCCAGGGTCCGCCCCGGCCGCAGCCGGGCAAAGAGGTCCGGGTCGGCGGTCTCGTGCCGGAGCAGGTACCGGTCAGCTCCGGCCTGCTTCCACAGCTTGTACTCCTCGTAGGTCCGCTCCCCCAGGCTCAGGGTGACGGCCAGGGAGGTCTCCCGCTTGATGGCCCGGATCACCGCGGCCACCTCGTCCGGGGACAGGGCGTCGGACTCCCCGGACTGGAGCACCACCGTCCCATACCCCAGCCGCTCCGCCACCTTGGCGGTGGCCAGGATCTCCGCCGGGGTCATCCGGTACCGCTCCACCTTCCGGTTGGACCGGCGGATTCCGCAGTAGAGGCAGTCCTGCCGGCAGATGTTGCTGAACTCGATGAGCCCCCGGAGGTAGACCCCGTCCCCCATGGTCCGCCGGCGGACCCGGTCCGCGGCGGCGAAAAGGGCGGCCTGATCCTCGCCCTCGGCCGCCAGCAGGAGGGCGAGCTCCTCCCGGCGGAGCCGGGCCCCTGCCTCTGCCCGCTCGAGGAGCGCCGCCACGGCGCTCACAGCCCGCTCACCTCCAGATCCCGGAAGGGGGAGAGGGCCCGGGGGAGGACCCCCATGAGATAGGCGATGCAGATCCCGTAGTTGACGATGGGCACCCCGGCGGCCCGGGTCCGGCGGATGCGGCTGAGCATCAGCCGCCGGTTGATCATGCAGCCGCCGCAGTGGATGATCAGCCGGTACCGGCCCAGATC
>QGUP01000096.1 GCA_003242505.1 Bacillota bacterium | reverse complement strand
CCCGGCGCTCATGTCCTGGAAGAGGGCCGCGTAAAGGGGGGCCAGGGCGCAGGCCAGCAGCCCGTAGACGGCCCTCTCCCCGAGGGCCTTGGCCAGGGCGCCGGTATCCAGGCTGAAATCCCCCAGCTCCGCGACCATCATCTCAAGGATCGCCCGCATCTGGACCATCAGCCGGCCGCCGTCCCGGGAGGTCCAGGCGTCGAGGCCGAGGCGCCCTTTGGCCTCCAGGATCGGCCGGATCCGGCGCATGTACTCGGAGTCGGCCCGGCAGACCCGGAGCCCCTGTACCCCGACATCCTTGTAGGTCCAGATGGTCCAGTGCTGCTCGTACTCGTTGAAGATGGCCAGCTGGTCCCGGAGGGCCCGGAGCCGGGCGAGGTCCGCACCCGTAGGCTCATGGACCGGGCCGTCGAAGAGGGCGCCGAACTCCCCGACCCAGGAGGGGAGCTGCCGCTCCAGGATCCAGCGGTTGGTCTCCAGGAAGACCCGCTCCATGTAAGCCCGGTCCGCATAGACCCCCGCCACCTGGCCGGGATAGGTCCGGGCCCGGTGGGTGGGCAGGGTGTAGTTGTGGGAGCTGTAGACCAGGTTGTCGTCCCAGGGCTCGTCCAGGCCGTCAAAGACCCGGGAGTAGTCGTTCCCTTCCAGGAAGAGGATGTGCCGGTCGTCGACGGCCCGGATGGCCTGGACCCACTCCCGGTACAGGCGGTTGAGGTCCGCCATCGAGGGGGCGTTGGGCTCGTTGAGAAGGTTGTACCCGGCCACCGCCGGCTCATCCCGGTAGTGCCGGGCGATGTGCACCCAGAGGTCGCGCCCTCGCTCCTGGAACTGGCGGTGCTCCCACAGGAGCGCCACCCCGTAGGGGTTGTCCGAATGCCAACCCTGGTTCTGCCAGCCCGGCGCGGCGTGGAGGTCCAGGATCACGTAGATGCCGTACTTCTTCGCCCACCCCACGACCCGGTCCAGGTAGACAAAGCCCTCGTCCTTGTACTCGCCGGGGCGCTGATCGTCCTCAAAGTGGCGATAGTTGAAGGGGACCCGGACGACCGTCGCCCCGAGTTCCTTGAGAAACCGGAAATCGTCTTCGGTGATGAAGGTGTCCAGAAAGCTCTGGAAGAAGGCCTGGTACCGCTCCTCCCCGAGCTCGGCCCGGATGGCCTGGCGCAGGGTGCTCTCCGCCCCGGGGTAGCCGGAGATGAAGTTCTCCATGTTGAGCCAGCCGCCGAAGCAGACTCCCCGGAGAAAGACCTTCTGGCCGGATTCGTTGACGATGTACTTGCCCTGGGTCCGGAGGAACTCCAACCCTCGTCACCTCCCGGCTAGCCTTTCACGCTGCCGGCGGTCAGGCCGGCGATCAGGTGCCGCTCGGCCACCAGGAAGAAGAGGATCGCGGGCAGCATCGAGACGGTAACAAAGGCCATGACCAGAGCCCAGTCGGTGGTGTACTGGCCCTGGAACTGCATCACCCCGAGGGGCAGGGTCCAGGTGTCCCGGTCGTTCAGGACCAGCAGGGGCAGGAGGAAGGCGTTCCAGCTTCCCACCATGCTCAGGACCGCGACGGCGGCCAGGGCCGGGCGGGAGAGGGGGAGGAGGATTCGCCAGAAGAAGGTGAAGGGGCTGCAGCCGTCGATCACCGCGGCCTCCTCCAGTTCCACCGGGATGCCCCGGAAGTAGTCCCGGAGGATCAGGATGCTCACCGGCAGGCCAAAGGCCACCTGGGGGAGGATGACGCCCCAGTGGCTGTCGATGAGCCCGAGCTGCCGGATCAGGATGTACAGGGGCAGCATGGCCACGGAGGTGGGGAAGAGCATCCCCAGGATGAAGAGGTTAAAGGTAAACTTCCGGCCGGCAAACTCGTACCGGGCGAGGACAAAGGCCGCCATGCTCGCCACCAGCAGGGTGAGGGCCACGGTGGCCAGGGTGACGATGGTGGAGTTGGTGAGTTGCTGCCAGAACCGGCTGTTGGTCAGCACCGACTGGTAGTTCGACCAGTGGGCCGGGGAAGGCAGGCCGAAGGGGTCTGCCATCAGCTGGCCGTGGCTCTTGAGGCCGTTGATGGCCGTGCTGACCAGAGGGACCAGGACGACGAGGGCCACGAGGGAACAGATGAGGACCCGCAGCCAGGTGCCCACATCCACTCGGGGCTTGCGGACAGCACGGGTGGAATCCACGGCGGGCGTCCTCCCTTCGCTTCAGTTGCGGGCCAGCCCGGTGGCCTCCAGGTCCCGGGCCATGACAAACCGCTGGTAGGCCAGGGAGAAGAACAGGCTGAGGACAAAGAGGATAACGGCAACGGCGCTTCCGTACCCGAGGGCGTAACGCTGGAAGCCGAACTTGTAGAGATAGGTGACCATCGTCTCGGTCGCGTTGGACGGGCCGCCGCCGGTCATAATCCAGATGAGGTCAAAGAACTGGATGGAACCCAGCACCGAGAGGAAGACGCTCAGGCGGATGGTGCTGCCCAGAAGGGGCAGGGTGACGTACCGGATCCGCTGCCAGGTGTTGCAGCCGTCGATGAGCGCGGCCTCTTCCAGTTCCCGGGGGATGTTCTGCAGGCCGGCCATGTACAGGACCAGGTGGTAGCCGAAGTACTTCCAGGTGATCACCGCAAAGATGGCGTACATGGCCTTGTCCGGGTCGCTGAGCCAGGCCTGGGGCTTGAGGCCGAACATCTTGGCCAGGTGGTTGATCAGGCCGAACTGGGGGTTGTAGATGGACCGCCACATGACCGCGGTCGCGACGTCCGCCAGGACGTAGGGGAGGAAGAAGACGGTCCGGAAAAAGGTCTTGCCCGGCAGGGAGCGGCCCACCATCAGGGCCAGGGCCAGGGCGAAGGGCAGCTGGATGAGGAGCGAGAGCCCGGCGATCAGCAGGTTGTTGCTGAGGGCCTTGCGGAAGACCGGGTCCGTCAGGGCCCGGAGGTAGTTGGCCATTCCCACCGGGTCCTCCAGGGGGCCCAGGCCGTTCCACCGGTAGACCGAGTACCGGGCGGCCTGGACCACCGGCCAGAGGACAAAGAGGAGGTACATGAGGAGGGCCGGCAGCAGGAAGAGCAAGATGGTCAGGCTGCGGCTCCGGCTGGTGGACGGGCGGCCCGAAGGCCGGGGGGTCGGCCCGGAACGAGCCGTTCCTGTCAGCAACATGGTGCACCACCCATTCCGTCAGAAGCCTCTGGAGTCCCAATTTCAGACAGGTACGGCAGCGGGAACAGCCCTATCGGTTGCCCGCTGCCGTACCTTGACCCCTTCCCTCAGGTCCCTCTGGGAGGTCTAGCGTGCCTCAGAGGCGTACACGGACTCGATCCCCTGGGCCACTTCCTCCGGCGTCTTCAGGCCGGCGAAGAGCTGCTGCACGTAGTCGTTGACCGCCTGCCCAGCGGCCGGAGGCAGGAACTGGTCATAGTAGACCTGGAGGTACTGGGCCTTGGCCTTGGTCTGGACCAGCTCCCTCAGCAACGGGTCCTGGACGTACTCCTCGGCACCCCGGGTCGCCGGCAGGATGTTCCCGGCCTCCACCAGGGCCCGGAGGTTCTCCTTCTTGGAGAGGAACCGCAGGAAGTCGATAGCCTCCGGCGGCGCGTTCTTGCCCACCGCGATCCCGTCGCCGCCGCCCAGGGCGTCGTTGGGGTCACCCTTGCCGCCCGGCACCGCCGGGAACGGGAACCAGCCGAGCTTGTCGCCCAGGCCCTGCTTGTCCGGGGAGCTGTCCCGGATGCTGTACGGCGCCCAGTGGCCCATCAGCTGGATGGCCGCGTTCTCGGTGGCCATCAGGGTGTACTCGTCCGGAACGGTGGCCGACAGGAACCCGTCCTGGAACGGCTGCAGGTCGATGAGCTCCTTCAGCTTCTTGCCGGCCTCGACGAAGGCAGGATCCGCGAAGGAACCGCCGTTGCGGGTGTAGGCGTTCATGAAGGCGTCCTTGCCCCCAAGGCGCAGGGCCAGATACTCCCAGTAGAAGGCCGCGGACCACTTCTCACCGGCGCCGAGGGCGATGGGGGTGATCCCCGCGGCCTTGAGCTTCTTCACGACCTCGAGGAACTCATCCCAGGTCTTCGGCTCGTCCTGGATGCCAGCCTTGGCGAAGAGGTCCTTGTTGTACCAGAAGCCGACCATGCCGACGTTGACCGGGATGCCGTAGTACCGGCCGTCAACGCTCATGAGGTCCGCGTTGACCAGGCTGTCGAGCCACCCGTCCTTCTGGAGCTCTTCGGTGATGTCCTTGACCAGCCCGGCCTTGACGTACTCCCGCAGACCGCCGCCGCCCCAGCTCTGGAACAGGTCCGGCGGGTCTCCGGACTGCATCGCGGTGGCGATCTTCTGCTTGAAGGCCTCGTTCTCGAAGACATTGATTTCGATCTTGACGTTCGGGTGCTCCTTCATGTAGGCGTCCGCGATGGCCTGCCAGCGGGCCTCCGGTTCGCCCTGCCAGATGTGCCACCAGGTGATGGTGACCTGCTGCTCGCCCGAGGAGCCCTGCTGGCCCGTCTGCTCGCCCGTCTGGCCGCCGCCGCACCCGGCCAGGAGGCCGAGGACCATCAGGGCGACCACCAGGGTGGATACTAGCCGCCGATTCCACCTGAGCATCGGCCACACCTCCACGCTGTTCTTCTTGCCCACGGTCGTGTCCCTGTCTGCGCAACGGAGTCGCTGGCCTGGCGGGTCCATGGCGTTCTCCTCTTCCGGCGGGTCCATGGCATTCTCCTCTCCTGGCGCATCGGGCTTTGGCGCTGGGTTTTCGTCTATGGATTCCCAGGAGTTCCTGGGCAAGGGTGTCTCCCGGGGTTATCCCTGAGACGGCTCCAGCCACAGCACGGCGGTGACCAGCCGCGGGTAGAGGCGGCTGCCCCGGTCGGCTCCGGAGTCGCTCCAGATCTGGTCTGTGGCCGCCTGAAGGGCGCAGCCCTCTTGCTGCCACGAAGCGTGCACCCGATCCCACTCCTCCCCGGCGGGACCGAAGTCAAAGCCCAGGATCCGCTCGGCCACAAACTGGCTGATGGCGATCTTGCTCATCCAGGTGTTGTCGCTGGTGGAGGAGAGCTTCCACCCGCCCGAGACGGGGTCGATGCAGACCCCGGGCTGCAGGACGGTCTCCAGGTGGGTGCGCAGGGCCCGGATCAGGGGGCCGAACCGGCCCTCGGGGCTGACCGCATCCCGGTCCCCGATGACGTAGGGGTAGACCAGCCCCTCGATGGCCGGGATGATCCGGGAGGTGTTGTTGTCCTCGAAGACCGCGGGGATGAACCCCGCCGCCGGGTCGAACCGGCCGGCCACCGTCGCCGCCACCCGGGCCGCCCGGTCTTCGGCGGTCTGAGCCTCCGCGGCCAGCCCCAGCCGGCGGAAGACGTGGCCGAGGCAGACGTAGGCGGCCCAGGTCTTGACCGCCAGGTACAGGTTGTTCCGGGCCTGCCCCAGGCTGGCGTCAAGGCTGTCGTAGGTGGTGATCTCGCTGCCCGTCCCACACCGGTCGCTGTCGACGTCCATGATGCCGTCGCCGTCCCGGTCGCGGTGGATCAGGCTTTCCAAACATTTCTGGAAAATCGGGGCGGACCGCTGCAGCCACGGTTGGTCGCCGGTCCGGAGGCCGTACACGGCGGCGGTGAGCACCCAGTTGGTGAGCTCCTCAAAGGTCATGTAACTAAAGCAGCCCGTCAGGTCCGGCCGCTCGTAGGTGGAATGGCCCGGCGGCGAGAAGGCGTTGGCCACGCCCATGTCGTGGGTGAAGGAGATCCCGCCGGGGTAGTACCGGCCCGACCGGTCCTTGACCCGATCCACGTAGGAGTAGCGGGTGGCGAAGAGGTCCAGGACGTTCCGGGTGGTCCAGGGGTGGTACCGCAGCTCCCAGAAGAGGTGGTCGACGGTCAGGTCCAGGGTGTTCATCATCTGGTACTCGCCCTCGTTGACCACCCAGATCTTACGCCCGGTCTCGTCCACGAGAAGTTCGGTGTTCGCCAGGTAGCTGTGGGTGGCATGGGCCAGTAGGAACTTCCGGTGCTCGTTAAGGGGCGCCTCCTCCAGCTCCCGGTCCCGCTCCGCTGCCAGGGCCCGGTAGCGCTCCTGGTGCCGGAGGACGAAGGCCGCCACCTCCTCCACGCTTCGGAAGAGTCGGGTGTAGGCAAAGCTGGCCTCGATGCCGGTGGTGACGATCCCGCCCTGGTAGGTGGCGAGGGCCAGGGTGTAGGTCCGGGTCTCCCCCGGGGGCACGGTGAAGACCAGGCCGCCCTCGGTGCCCAGCCGGTTGACCTGGGGGGTACCGGTGAGCGCCGGGAGGACGATCTCCCAGTCCAGGACCTCCTGTACCTCCGGGGAGGGCTGGCAGGCGACGGCCACCCCACGGCCCTGGGCGACGCCCACGAGCTCGCCGCCGGTGGTGTCGGACAGCACCCGGCGCATCCCCTCCAGGCCAAAGAGAACCCGGGCCGGCGCCGCCGAGCGGGTGTTGTCAAACCGGATCTCCGCGAGGATGGCTGGGGCGAGGTAGAAGCGCTGTTCCTCCGGATCCAGGGCCTCCAGTTCGGGCACCGGGCCGAAGGGGGTAAGGAGCCGGAAGGTCAGGTCGCCGGCGGTCCAGGTGTCGGCCGCCCAGGTGAGGCGCCGGTGGATCTCCTCCGGACGGAAAGGCTCGACCTGGCCGAGGAACCGGGGCGCCTCTTTCTCACCGGTTCCGAGGAAGGCCTCTGCCCCGGTCCGGTGCCCGGCTTCCACGTGGTAGAAGGGCAGGAGCCGGGGCGGCTCTCCCGGGCGCGCGTACCCGATGTAGACGTTCTTCTCCGGCGGGTGGACGTCGCTCAGCACAAAGCCCCCGCCCCGCCCGTACCGGCCGAGGCAGAAACTGGCGTAGGCGCCCCATGGGCTGTGATGCACGTAGAAGGAACTGGATGGCATCGGGCGCACCCCCGCGGGTGGATGGAGTTCGTTTGCAAGGAGTTTGTTCGAATAGAAACCCAACAAAGTCTCTCCCCTATAAGTGTGGGTTAGCCGGTCTTGACTGTCAAGACGGATGATATTCGTGTGATAAGTCCTGAAAGCGTTTCCACCGGGCTCAAACGGCCTCAGAAGGCCATTTTTGACCCGGGAAAGATGGCGGTCCGTCAAGGACCGGACCCTGGAGCTGGCAAAGAAAATCCGGACTTTTTCGGTACCCGGCAGGAGATTCGATTTCCCCGGCGAAATCCCAGTCATAGATAGTGTGATCAACAAACTAAGTATTGGTATCGGGCCGGGGCCGACAGCATGACCCCCCGGCGAGCGGGGGCGGGCACCGGCAACGGCTGTGCGGCTCAAGGGGAGGAGAT
>QGUP01000526.1 GCA_003242505.1 Bacillota bacterium | reverse complement strand
TTCAAACCGTCCGCTCCTGTGGAAATCGTCCGCGCCTCTGCCGCCCTTCCGACGACACCCCTGCACCTGCCGAAGGGAGAGCGAACCCCGTGCGCCCCAGGACCTGCCATCTCCCGCCGCTGCCCCCGCGCAAGCTTCCTGTTTCCACCGCTCCGGCCCCGAGGTCTGCGTTTTCCTGGCTCCGCCGGGCCGGTGCGCTCCTGGCGATCGTCCTCCTCGCCGGCTGCGGAGTGGCTGCTCCGCCGGCCGGCACTGCCGCCGGGATCGGGGGCGCTGCGCCGGCGGAAGGCGACCCGGCCCAGCCCCGGGACGGGGATCCCTCGGCGATCCCGGGGGTGGCACAGCCGGTGACGGAGCCCCAGGGAGGGGCCCAGCCCCCGGACCCGCAGTCCGAGGGGCCGGCGGCCGGGGAGACCCCGGCGGAGTCGCCGGCCGGGGAGTCCCCCACATCTCCACCGCCGGCGCGGTGGTACCAGAAGGCGCCGGGGTACCCCCTCACCACCGACGACCCGGCGGCCCGGGGGCGGAAGGTGGCGATGCTCACCTTTGACGACGGCCCGAACCCCGGCACCACCGAGCAGATCCTGGACGTGCTGAAGCAGTACAACGTCCGGGCGGTCTTCTTCGTCACCGGGTACGGGGCCCGGCACACCGACCTGCTCCGGCGGATTGCGGCGGAGGGGCACATCATCGGCACCCACACCATGACCCACGCCAACCTCCGGGAACTGAGCCGGGAGGAGCAGCGGCGGGAGATCGTCGGGGTCAACGAGATGGTGGAGGCCGCCACCGGGCAGAAGGTGCGCTACTTCCGGCCGCCCTTCGGGGCCTACAATGAGGACACCCTGGCCCTGATGGAGGAACTCGGCCTGGAGCTCATCAACTGGAGCCACGGCTCCCGGGACTGGCTTGGAGTGGCCAACGGCTGGAAGGACCCGGCCCTGGTGGTCCGGGACGTCCTGGCGGAGGAGCCGCCGGATCCCCAGGCGACCCGGCTCCATCCCGGGGCGATCATCCTCCTGCACGATACCCTGCCGCATACCGCGGCGGCCCTGCCGGCCATTCTGGAAGGGCTGGCGGAGAAGGGATACGAACTGGTCACCCTGGAGCCGTGAGGCGGAGCCGTGGGAAGCTGAGAGCGCCGTGAGGACCGGAAACTGCATCCCGCGACGGGACCGTGGCGGGCGATGACGACCGTACGCGGCTGCCCCGGGGCAAGGTGCCCCGGGGCAGCTTTCCAGCGCGGGCAAGGCGCAAACCGGAAGGAACCAGGCAGGGAGCAGCCAAACAGGGAGCAACCAATCAGGGAGGAACCAAACAGGGAGAAACCAAACAGGGAGAAACCAAACAGGGAGGAACCAAACGGGGAGGAACCGGGCATGGAACGGATCCTGGCCGTGGTCACGCCTCTGGTCTGGACCCTGGACTACTACCGGGACGCGTACGGGGTGGAGGACCCGGAGGAACTGGCCCTTATCCAGTGGGAGGATGTGGAACGGGCCCGGCGGATGGAGATCGCGCTCCGGGACCTGTACGGCCTGGAGGCGGACCTCACCCGGCCCCGGGACCGGGAGGGGCCGGAGGAGGAGATCGGCACGCCCGCGGAACTGCGGGAACTCCGGGAACTGGCGGCCGCCGCGGCGGGGTTTACCCTGGCGGATTACCACGAAGGGCGGGTGCCGCCGGGCTACCTGTACCAGCACCTGATCAACCACGACGAGGCCGACGGCTACTACCTGCCCCTGGACTTCCCCCAGCCCTTCTGGCTGGGCGACGAGGAGGAAGGGGACGAGGTGCTCTCGGTAGGGTCCGCGGTGGCCCTGCGCCGGGAACTGGAGGCCCTCCGGCCGGTGCTGGCGGAGCGGTTTCCCCGGGAGATGGCGGCGGCGGAGCGGGGGAGCCTGCCCCCGGCCGGGCCGGTCCGGGTCTGGGCGGCGCTCCTCCGGCTGACCGGGGCCAGCCTGGAGCAGGACCGCCCGGTACGCTGGGG
>QGUP01000095.1 GCA_003242505.1 Bacillota bacterium | reverse complement strand
GGTGGAAGAGCCCGGCGGTGAGGCCCAGGACCGCCAGGGTCCGGTGGCCGCTGGCAAGGCCCGCCATACCGGCGCCGATGCCCATCAGCATGATCCCGACGTTCTCCACGCTGCTGTAGGCCAGGACCCGGCCGAGGTCCCTATCTTCGGCGGCGTAGAGGGCCCCTGTCACCGCGGAGAGGGCCCCGACGGCCAGCACCGCCAGCCCCCACCACACCGCCGGGGCGCCGAGGAGGTCCACCCCGAAGCGGATGAGGCCGTAGACCGCCACCTTGGCCGACAGGAGAGCCGCCCCGGTGGCCGGCGCGGCGGGGTAGGCCCGGGGCAGCCAGAAGTGGAGCGGCACCACCCCCGCCTTGGTGCCGAAACCGATCAGAATCAGAAGGAAGAGGAGGCTCCGGAGGACGGGGGAGAGGGCCGCGCCCCGGAAGGCGGCAAAGTCAAAGCTGCCGGTCTCCAGGTAGAGGAGGACGACGGCCACCATCAGGGCCGCGGCCGCGGCGTGGGCCACCCCGAAGTAGAGGAGCCCCGCCCCCACCGCCTCCTGGTCCTGCCGGAAGACCACAAGAAAATAGGAAGCGAGGGTCATCACTTCCCAGAAGACCAGGAAGTGGAAGGCGTCAGCTGCGGCGGCCACCAGGAGCATCGACAGCGCGAACAGGTGGGTGAGAGACCCCAGGATCCCCGCAGACGGTCCGGCGTACTCCACGTCGTAGGCGAGGGAGTAGACCCCTACGGCGGCGGCGAGGAGGCCGATCACAAGGAGGATGAAGGCGGAGAGAGCGTCCACCCGGACCGCCAGGGGGGCAAAGGGCACCAGCCCGGGGAGTTCCAAACCAAAGGGGGCGCCGCCGGTCAAGACGGCCAGGCCCGCGGCTGCCCCGGCCACGCCGCCCGCCAGGGCGGAGATGCCCGAGAGCCGGCTGGCCAGCCGGGCCCGCCGGTGGAGGGCCAGGGCCGCCGCGGCGCCCGCGGCATGGAATAGGATCGCGAGGAGAAAGAGCGACTGTGCGTTCATCTCCTGGCACCCCCATGAAGGAAGGGCGGAGAGGGCGAAGATGGCGTGACGTCCCGCTCCGCCCTTCGTCCACCCATTCGTTGATCGATCCTTCCCGTGGTTCTGCCGCTGCCGCCGGGGGTTACCCGGCGGCAGCAGCAGCGACCCGGCGCCTGGGCTTCCGCCGCTCCGCGGCGAACTCCTCCACGGTCATCCAGAGCAGGGCCCCGGTGGGGCAGGCCCGGACGCAGGCCGGCACCCCTTCCTCGTCCAGGCACTGCCGGTCGCACTTCAGCACCTGGCCGTCCCCCCGGTCGCAGGCCCCGAAGGGGCAGGCGAAGGTGCACATCCAGCAGCCGATGCACTGGGAGTGGTCGCAGATCGTGGTGGTGTCCGGCGCCTTGTGCATCGCGCCGGTGGGGCAGACCTCCACGCAGGGGGCCCGGAGGCAGTGCTTGCAGACCGTCGGAACCCGCTGGGCCCCGAACTTGTCCACCCAGAGGTAGGCGAAGGGCCGCTCGCCCCGGAGCACCGCCGCGTGCAGGTTCCGGTCCGTGGTGTGGGCGGTGGCGCAGGCCAGCTCACAGGAGTGGCAGCCCATGCACCGCTCCGCGAGGACGAAGATCTCCTTCCGCCTCACGCCCGGACACCCCCCGGCACCGGCAGGCCAAGGGTAGCCCGGCGCTCATCGATGGCCGCCAGCAGCTTCTTCGCCGCAGCCTCGGGGTCGGTCTCCACGATGAAGTAGCCGCCGGTGATCTCCCGGACCTTCTCGGTCAGCACCTTGGTGACCACCGGGCCGCCCGTCACCGGCATGGTGACGCCGACGTGGACCGGCAGGCCGATGGTGACCGCCCAGGAGCCGATGGCCACCGCCTTCTCCGCCATCGCCTCCGCCGCGGAGGCCACGACGGGCAGCTGGTCGATGTCCACCCCGAGCTTCTCAGCCACGGCCGCCGCCAGGGCCACAGCCCGGGAGTTGTCCACGCAGGAGCCCACGTGCAGGGTCGGCGGCAGCGGGCCGCCCAGGCCGTTGGCCTCGCCGATGGCGTAGAGGACGGACTTGAGGCCTTCGCCGCAGAGCTCGTCCACCTTCGCCGGGTCCATAAACCCGTGGCGCATCAGCGCACCGGCGCCGCAGCCGGTGGCGACCACCAGCACGTTCTCCTTGAGGAGCCGCCGGGCGATGGCGATGAAGTTCTGGTCCTGCGGGACCTTGATGTTGTTGCAGCCGGCGAAGAGGCAGACGCCCCGGATGTTGCCCGCGACGATCTGGTCGATCAGGGGCTGCAGCGGATCCTCGGGGTTCAGCTTGCTCAGGGCCTGGACGATGGCCTCGACGGAGAAGCCGGCCACGACCCGGGACTTGTGGGTCGGGATGTCCACCGGCCGCCCCTGGCGCCGGGCGAAGTTCTGAATGGCGATCCGGAGGATCTTCCGGGCGTCCTCCGACGCGGTCTCCTCCTTGAAGGGGACGTGGGTGGCGCCGGGGATCTTGGTGATCTCCTGGGTGGTGACCACCGTGGTGCCCATGCACTCCGCCACGTTGACGATGGAGGGCATGATGCACTGGTAGTCGATGACCACCACGTCCACCGCGCCGGTGATGAGGGCCATCTCCTGGCTGACGGAGTGGGTGGCCGCCGGGATGCCGTGGCGCATCATGACCTCGTTACCCGTGCAGCAGATACCGACCACGTTGATCCCGGTCGCCCCGGCGGCACGAGCCTCCGGCTCCATCTCCCGGGCCATGGCCACGATGACCTCGGAGAGGACCGGGTTGTGGCCGTGGACCGCGACGTTGACCGCGTCGGCCTTCAGCACCCCGAGGTTGGCCTCGGTGGCCACCGGCTGGGGCGTGCCGAAGAGGATGTCGGAGAGGTCGGTGCCCATGTAGCACCCGGCCAGGTCGCCCATCGCGCAGCGCAGCCCCGCGGTGAGGAGGTTGATCGGGTCCGCGTCGGCGCCGTAGTGGGTCCGGTGCATGATGTCCGCGATCTCGTAGTCGATGCCGTGGGGCAGCAGGTGCTGCTCCGCCAGCCGCTTCTGCCGGACCTCAGGCAGGACCTTGCTCGCCCAGAGGGAGGGGGTCTCCCGCTCGCCAAAGTCCGCCAGCGCGGCGTTGGCGACGTCCAGCGCGATCTCCTCGTCGGTCCGGTTCTCCGTCGGGATGCCCATCCGCTTGGCCACCGCGTGGAGCTTGTTCCGGTCCTTGATCCGGTAGTCCGGCGCCACGCCGGCGATGGCCTTCTTCAGGGTGTGGGCCAGGTGACGGGCATGGCCGGAGTGACCGGAAGAGCCGGCGGCGATGGCCCGGTCCAGGCCGCGGGCGACCATGACGTCCGCGTCCACGCCGCAGATGCCCTTCTTGGGCCCGTTGCCGAAGGGATCAATCCGGCACGGCCCCTGGAGGCAGTGGCGGCAGCAGAGGCCCGTCTCGCCGAATCCGCACTGGGGCAGCATCGCCTGGTACCGGTCCCAGGCCGTCTCCACCCCCAGCCTGCGGGCCTTCTCGTACATCTCACACACCGCGGGATCGAGGGAGACCTGGCACTTGGTTACCATCCTAACAACCTCCTCCAACTGAGACTGAGCGCCAGGTGATTTGGGAATCTTTTCTATTTTCAAGGCCTGGGCCCGGGATCCCGGCTAGCCCGGTACCCGAGCGGCCAAGTCCGCGATCCGGGTGGCGAGTTCGGCGATGCCCGCGGGGACCGAAGAGCCGCCGTCCTCCAGCCCCGCTGCCTGGTCCAGGACTTCGACCTGGAAGGGAACCATGCCGATGACGTCTTCCGGCGGCAGGTGCTGCCGGATCAGCTCCTCGTCCGCCGGCCGGCGGATCTTGTTGCCGACGAACTTGACCCGCTTGATTCCGAGGTCCCGGGCCAGGTCCGCGATGGTCCGGGCGGTCTGCAGGCTCACCAGGGTGGGCTCGGTCACGATGAGCATCAGGTCGACCCCCCGGGCCGTTCCCCGGGTCAGGTGCTCGATCCCGGCGCCCATGTCCAGGACCACCATCTCCCGGTGTCGGAGGAGCAGGGAGTCGACCATGGCCTTGAGGACCGAGTTCTCCCGGCAGTAGCAGGCGGTGCCGGCGGGTTTCACGGTGCCCATTTTAAGGAAGAGAATGTTGCCGTGTCGGATGGTGTATTCCTGGAGCAGGTCCTCCACTTCGGGGTTGAGGGAGAAGAAGGCGCCGCTGCCCCCTGCCCGCTCCGCCAGCAGCTCCCGCATCTCGGCGATGGGCTTCAGGCTGCCGACCTTCTCCTGGGGAAGGCCCAGCACCATCCCCAGGCTGATGTCGGGGTCTGCATCCACCGCGTACACCTGGTACCCCTGGCCGGCAAAGTAGCGGATCAGGCCGGCGGCGATGGTGGTCTTCCCCACGCCGCCCTTTCCGGAGATCGCCAGTTTCATTCGCTGCACGCCCCCTTCCGGGCGAAGAACGCCCTGCTCCGGGGCCAACCGGCCCGAGACCGCTGCCCCCTGGCATCCGGTCCCAGACCGCCTCCCGCTTGGTATAGTGTAGCAGGTATTGTGATCGACTTCACATGAGCCGCAGGTTTATTGCGATTAGGATGAATAGGGACTGCAGGTCTAGCAGGCCCCCCCGGTAGCATGACAGAAGGGCAAGAGCCGGCGCCAAGGGCAGCTGCCGGGGGGGCTTACTTCCCCCTCAGGCGGACGGGTCGGGGCCGGTCCTCCGACCGACGGTCCCGGGACGAGGCGCCCCGGACGCCGGCGGCGGCCGGGCCGCCCCGAAAGGACTTCCGGCCCTCCGCCGGCCGGCGGGGTGACGGCCGGTGGGAGGGCCGGTAGGCATCCGCCCGAGCAGCGTCGGCTCCAGGCCCGAGGACCGGGAAAACATCCGGTCCGGCCTTGGCCCGAGGCAGTTCCTGGCCCGGTAGCCCGGAAGGGACAGGCTCCGGGCAGTACCGCCGGACCAGGGTGGCGAATCCGCCGGAGGTGGGACTGCGTGTTTGGGTACGCGCTGGGCAGCATCGGGCTGCCGATGGTAGGCAGCCTCCTGGCTGCCCTTCTACCCGGAGGGCAGGCCAGAAAAGTGAGTCAGGTCTTCTCCTTCCTTGCCTTTCTCTGCGGCCTCCTGCTCCTCGTCACCTTTGCCGGCAACCCGGGCACCTACACCTGGGAGCTGGCAGCCATCGGCGACCTTACCTATTATGGGGTCACCGTGGACAGCCTCAGCGTCCTGGTCAACTTCCTGGTGGTCGCCATCGGGTGGCTGGTCTGCACCTACTCCCTCGGCTACATGACGCCGGAGAACCGGGAGCACCCCATCGAGGAAGGGCTGCCGAGGTTCTTTGCCCTCCTGCTCCTCTTCATCGGGTCGATGGCGGGGCTGGTCTTCTCCTCCACCCTCTTCGGACTCCTCTTTTTCTTTGAGATCACCGGCCTCTGCTCCTGGGGACTCATCGGGTTCTACGGCAACCCCGAATCCCGCCGGTCGGCCCTGAGGGCTATCGTCCTCACCCACATCGCCGCGCTGGGGCTCTACGTGGCAACGGCGTACCTCTACGCCAACACCGGCAGCCTCGACGTCACGGCCCTCAGCCACCTGAACGAGACGGGCAAGCTCATCGCCTTCCTCGGCATCCTGATCGCCTGCTGGGGTAAGTCGGCCCAGCTCCCCTTCCAGTCCTGGCTCCCGGGCGCGATGGTGGCGCCCACCCCGGTGAGCGCCTACCTCCACGCCGCTTCCATGGTGAAGGTGGGCGTCTATATCCTGGCCCGGACGGTGCTGGCCACCCAGGGGATCCCCCAGACCATCGGCCTTATCGGGGCAATCCTGGCCACCGCCACCATGGTCTACGGCTTTGTCATGTACTTCCCCCAGGACGACATGAAGCGGCTCCTGGCTTACTCCACCATCGCCCAGCTCGCGTACATCTTCCTCGCGGTCTCCCTCGCCGTCTTCGGCTCCGAGAAGGCCTTTGCCGGCGCCGTCACCCACATCTTCAACCACTCCTTCGGCAAGGCCCTCTTCTTCCTGGTGGCCGGCGCCCTCTCCTACACCACCGGCACCCGGAAGCTCTCCCGCCTCCGGGGAATCCTGCGGCAGATGCCCCTGGTGGGCCTGGGCTTCATGGTAGCGGCCCTGACCATCACCGGCGTGCCGATCTTCAGCGGCTTCTTCAGCAAGTTCCTGATCCTCGTCGGCGGCCTGGAGGCCGGCCGGGCCAACCTGGTGCTGCTGGCCCTGACCATCGTCTTCCTCCTGGAGTCGGTGGGCAGTTTCATCTGGCTCCTCAAGGTGACCGGGGCCAGCGTCCTGGGCGCCCCCTCCGAGGCGGTGGCTGCCGCCGCCCCCCTGCCCCGGTCCATGGGGTTTGTCCTCGGGTGCCTGATGGCCATGACCCTGGTCTCCCAGTACATCGCCTTCACCCTCATCCGGTAGCCGGAACGGGAGGTTGACGGCCCATGCAGAGTGAAACCGCGGTGAGCCAGGGCGCCAGGAGCGTGGTCGAGAGCCTCCGGGCCCGGTTCGGAGCCGCGATCTTGGAAGAGACCTGGCAGGGCCCGTACCAGGTCACCCTGACGGTGGCCCTGGACGCCCTGCCGGAGGTGGTGGCGGCGGCCTACTACGACTGCGGGGGCTGGCTCGCCACGGTGGTGGGCAACGACGAGCGGGGCCTCAATGGCCACTACGCCGTCTACTACGTCCTTTCCATGGAGCAGGG
Organism: Bacillota bacterium; assembly: GCA_003242505.1. Classification (GTDB taxonomy): domain Bacteria; phylum Bacillota; class Sulfobacillia; order Symbiobacteriales; family ZC4RG38; genus ZC4RG38. The sequence goes on along the minus strand of QGUP01000095.1, from coordinate 611 downwards.
GGAGCCCCCGTACCCGTGGCTGACCATCCGGGCCCTGGTCCCCGGCCACCGGCCCGAGTTCCCGTCGGTCACCCCCCGGGTGCCGGCCGCGGTCTGGTACGAGCGGGAGCTCCGGGATCTTTTCGGCCTTGAGCCCGTGGGGCTTCCCGACACCCGGCGGCTGGTGCTGCCCGACGACTGGCCCGAGGACCTCCACCCCCTCCGGAAGGACAGCATGGACTACCGGTACCGGCCCGAGCCGGTGGGGGAGGCGGAGAACTACCCCTTTGTCGGGCCCGAAGGAGAAGGGATCGGGGAGGTCCCCCTGGGGCCCCTGCACATCGCCCAGGAAGAGCCGGGCCACTTCCGGCTCTACGTCGACGGCGAGGAGATCGTCGACGCCGACTACCGGCTCTTCTACAGCCACCGGGGCATTGAGAAGCTGGCCGAGAACCGGATGGACTACGACCAGGTGACCTTCCTGGCCGAGCGGATCTGCGGCATCTGCGGCTACACCCACAGCGTGGCCTACGCCCATGCGGTGGAAAGGGCCGCGGGCATCGAGGCCCCGCCCCGGGCCGAGGCCATCCGGACGATCCTCCTGGAGGTGGAGCGGCTCCACAGCCACCTCC
>QGUP01000525.1 GCA_003242505.1 Bacillota bacterium | reverse complement strand
TCTCACCAATCGACCGCTCCGACCTGCACCTGCTCGGACTTGCTCACCGCCTCCAGGACCGCCTGCAGAAACGCCCTGGCGTCCTGCCAGGGCACCTGCACGTATTGCGGCGGCCACCAGGGGGCGGGCCGGCCGGTGCTGGGCTGGAGCGCCCACTTGGCGATGTGGAGGCAGCTGCTCCCATCTGCCCACCAACGCCGCTCCACCCGCCACCATACCCCCGGCAGGTCGGCCGGCAGGTCGGCCAGGTGGTCAATCCGGACCGCCGCCCGCCGGCTCATCGGATCCACCCCCAGAGCAGCACCAGCGCCACCACCCCCACCACCGCCGTTGCCAGGGCCCGGGCGGCGTCCGCCTGCGGGTCCCGAGGCCGCGGGCTCCGGGGAGTCGCCTGGGCCAGGTGGGCGGCCAGAGGGCTCCAACGCCTAGTCACCGGCCAACACCTCCTCCTCGGTGCTGTACGGCGCCACCCACGGCGGGGTGCCGTAGGGGCTGAGAATCCACTCGTCGCCGGTCGACGCGGCCAGGAGGGTGAGCAGTATCGACTCAGCAATCGCCCGGGCTGCCGGCGGGGGTACGGCGTTGCCGATGGCCTCCCGCCACCTCCGGTCCGACCTCCCGGCCAGGACCAGCGGACTGCCGTCTGGCATCCAGAGGGGAAACCCCTGCAGGGCAGCCAGCTCCCAGGTGGTTAGAGGCCGGTGCCACGTCCCGTCCTCCGCGATGATGACCGGCGGCGGGTCCGGCCGCTCATGGTCGGCCGGGATCCGGAGGTCTGCCACGCAGGAGGCACCCTGGGCATGCACGTCGCCGGCCCCTGTCACGGCCCCGGCCGGCTGGTCCCACGGTGTCACGGAGTAGGCGCCGTTCCGGGGGGAGCAGCCGAGCCTGGGGTCCGCCACCGCTGCGATGCCGTTGCTGGAGGTGACGCTGGCCGATCCTACCACCGGGCCCGCCGGGGCATCCCAGGCACCGACCTGCATGGCGCCGTCCCTGGGGCTGTAACCGATGCGCGGGTCTGCCACCGCCGCCATCCCGTTGCTTCCCCGGACATCCACCGAGCCGACCACCGTGGTGGCCGGCCGGTCCCACCGGCCGACCCGGAACGCTCCCTTGTGCGGCTGGTAGCCGAGCCGGGGATCCGCCGCCCAGGGGCCCAGGCTGTCCACCCGCTCGACGCGGTACCTGTTTCGGCTGCCACCTTCCGGTACGATCCGGTAGGTTCCCGGCCGCACTTCCTGCAGGGCCCGCCAGTCACCGCCGGCCGGAATCAGGGCCAGCCGAAGCCATGTGATCCACTGGAGCCGGGGCAGCCTGTGCATCGGCCCACCGGCCGGGTCGTCCGGCAGCGGCAACGGGCCCAGGATCTCACCGATGGACCGGACCCGTCGCTTCGGCGGCCTGTACAGGAATACCGGAACCTTGTCCGGCCTCCGGGCCACCAGCAGGTATCGCCGCCGGCGCTGGCCGAGGCCACCGAGCTCCCCGCAGTCGTGGTAGCCCTCGTGCCAGACGTACCCATAGGCGGCCAGCAGCCCCTTGAGGTCCCGCAACAGGTCCGCTCCCCGGGAGGTGATCCGGGGGACATTCTCCAGGATGATGAGCCCCGGCGGGTCCTCTCGCCACGCCTCCAGGGCCAACCAGATGCCCCGGAAGGTGAGCCGGTTGAGGGCCTGGTACCGGGCAGACTGGGCGGCAGCAGAAGGAAGCAGCCCGCTAAACCCCTTGCAGGGCGGCGAACTGAATACCACATCCGGCGTGCAGCCACCGGCGGCAGCCCGCAGGTCCTCCGGCGTGGCCTCCCGCCACCCGGCCGGGGGCCGGCGGCCGTGGAACGCCTCATAGTCCTCGGTGCTGAACAGGTCCAGCACCGTGCCCCGGGACCCGTCTCTTATACCAACCTGAAGCGGCCGACAAATAGACAGGAGGAGATGATGGGGGGCGGCGACGTAAACAAAACAAAATAAAGACAAATGAAATGTAATGTAATACA
>QGUP01000094.1 GCA_003242505.1 Bacillota bacterium | reverse complement strand
CCGCCGGTGCTGGTCATCCGCCGGGCGGACCAGTTGGACACCCCCGGCCCGGCGCCCAAGCTGGGCCAGGATTTTGTCGTCTGGCCCTGCCGGCCCGGGGAACTGCGGCTCCGGGTCCGGGGGCTCCTGGACCGGGCCCGGGGGCGATCCCAGCCCATCGTCTGCGGTCCCATCGCCATCGACCGGGAACGGCTGGAGGTCCGGCTGGCCGGGCGGCCCGTCCAGCTGACTCCCAAGGAGTTCCTGGTCCTGCAGGAACTGGCCCGGCGGTGCGACTGCCCGGTGCATCGGCAGGACCTGCTGAACGCTGTCTGGGGCTGGGAGGCGGACACCAGCAGCAACGTGGTGGACCAGGTGGTGCGCAACCTCCGGAAGAAGCTGGAGCCCAATCCGGTCCACCCCCGGTACATCCTGACGGTCCGGGGGGTGGGTTACAAGTTGGTCTCGAGCCCCGCCGGCGCAGCCGGCGAACCGGGGGAGGCAGGCAGGGAGATCGGGGCGAGGTACTGAGAAGCCGGGGCGAGGTACTGGAGGTCGGGGCGCTGTACCGAGTCAGCGGTTCCAACCAGCGATCCGGGCCGGTACCCCTGAGGGTACCGGCCCGCCTGTGGGGGTGGGCCCGAGAGGTGGGCCCACCCCCATCTTTTTGCTCCCGCGCCTGTTTTTTCGCTGGATCCACCATCTTGCTGCGGAAGGGCCGTTGACTCCCGGCAAGGAAACTGGTAATATCTCCGTGGGTGATAATGATTCTCAGTATCAACTCGCAGGAGATTCCGCCCCTGACGACTCCCCACCCTCTACGTCTGCCCACCACGAAGAACTGAGGAGGTTCTCCCGTATGACCCTTGGCGCTTCTCTTGGCCGGCGGGCCGCCGGCGTGCTCCTTGCTACCCTGATGGCCTCCCTGGCCCTGGCCGGCTGCGGAGGCCGGAACCCGTCCGGGGGGTCCGGTGAACCCGGTGCCCAGCAGGCCCCGGCCCAGACCGGCGAAAACCCGGCCTCTCAGACCCAGCCAGGGACCACGGGCCCCATCGTCATCTACTCGGGCCGCAGCGAGGAACTCATCGGTCCGGTGCTCCAGCGGTTCACCGAGGCCACGGGCATCGAGGTGCAGGTCAAGTACGGCGACACCGCCGCCCTGGCCGCCACCATCCTGGAGGAGGGCGATCGCACCCCGGCGGACGTCTTCTTCGCCCAGGACGCCGGCGCTCTGGGTGCCCTTGCCAAGGCGGGCCGGTTTGCCCGGCTGCCGGACGACATTCTGAACAAGGTGGGTCCCCGGTTCCGCTCCCCGGAAGGGTACTGGGTCGGCACCTCCGGCCGGGCCCGGGTGGTGGCGTACAACGTGGACCGGGTGGACCCCGCCGAGCTGCCGGAGACCATCTGGGGCTTTACCGACCCCAAGTGGAAGGGCCGCATCGGCTGGGTGCCCACCAACGCCTCCTTCCAGGCCTTTGTGACCGCGCTCCGGGTGCTGGAGGGCGACGACAAGGCCAGGGAGTGGCTGCAGGGCATTCTGAAGAACGAGCCCAGGGCTTACCAGAACAATACCGCCGCCCTGCAGGCCGTGGCCGACGGCGAGGTGGACGTGGCCTTCATCAACCACTACTACCTCTACCGGTTCCTCAAGGAGCACGGTGAGAGCTTCAAGGCCCGGATCCACTTCATGACCGGCGGCGACGCGGGGGCCATGGTCAACGTGGCCGGGGTCGGCGTCCTGAAGACCACCAGGCACCAGGAGGCCGCCCTCAAGCTGGTGGAGTGGCTGCTCAGCGAGGAAGCCCAGCGGATGGTGGTGCAGGAGAACGGCGAGTACCCGCTGATTCCCGGGGTCGAGCCTCCCTTCGACCTGCCGCCCCTCGAGGAGCTCAAGACCCCGGATCTGGACCTGAGCGACCTCGACTCCCTGGAGGAGACCCTCAACCTGCTGCGCGAAGTGGGAGCGTTGTAAGCGGTGAGCCGCGGAGCCACACCCCGCCCCCCCTTCTGGCTCGTCGCCCCCGCCACCCTGGTGGCGGGGGCGACGGTGCTGCCTCTGGCCTACCTCGTGGTCCGGACCCTGGAGGCGGGGCCTCAGGCCTGGCACCTCCTCCTCCGCCCCCGCACCGCCACCGTGGTGGCCAACAGCCTCCTGCTGGCCGCCGCGGTCACCGCGGCGGCGGTGGCCATCGGCGTGCCCCTGGCCTGGCTCACCACCCGCAGCGACCTGCCCTTCCGGCGGATCTGGACGGTCCTCACCATGATGCCGCTGGTGATCCCGAGTTACGTGGGGAGCTTTGCCATCGTCTCCGCCTTTGGCCCCCGGGGGATCCTCCAGCGGTGGCTGCAGCCTCTCCTGGGCGTGGAGCGGCTCCCGGAGATCTACGGCTTTTTCGGGGCCTGGCTCACCCTCACCCTCTTCACCTACCCCTACGTGCTCCTCAGCGCCCGGGGCATGCTGCTCCGGATGGACCCGGACCTGGAGGCCGCCGCCCGGAGCCTGGGGTGGGGGCCGGTGGCCACCTTCTTCCGGGTCACCCTGCCCCTCCTCCGGCCCGCCATCCTGGCCGGCGGGCTCCTGGTGGCCATGTACACCCTGAGCGACTTCGGCGCGGTCACCATGCTGCAGTACGAGACCTTCACCCGGGCCATCTACGTCCAGTACCAGGCCAGCCTGGACCGGGCGCTGGCCGCCTCCCTCTCCCTGGTGCTGGTAGCCATCACCACCCTGCTCCTGGCCGGGGAGAGCTACCTGCGGGGCCAGGCCCGCTACGCCCGGGTCGGCACCGGGGTAGGGAGGCCGGTGACCATTGTCCGCCTGGGCCGCTGGCGGTGGGCAGCGTTGGCGTTCTGCAGCCTCATCGTCTGCCTGGCCCTGGTGGTGCCGGTGGCCGTGGTGGTCCACTGGCTGATCCGGGGCCTGGCCGCCGGGGAGCCCCTGCAGTTCGTCTGGCGGCCCCTCGTGAACTCCGTCACCGTCTCGGCGGCAGCCGCCGGGGTCTCGGTGGCGGCCGCCCTGCCCATCGCCATCCTGTCGGTGCGGTACCAGGGCCGCTTCGCCCGGCTCCTCGAGCGGGCGGTCTACCTCGGCCACGCCCTCCCCGGCATCGTGGTGGCCCTCTCCCTGGTCTTCTTCGGCATCCGGTATGCCACCCCGCTCTACCAGACCACCGCCCTGCTGGTGCTGGCGTACGTGGTCCTTTTCCTGCCCCAGGCGGTGGGGGCGGTGCAGGCCTCCCTCCGGCAGGTGAACCCGCACCTGGAGGAGGCCGCCCGCACCCTGGGCCGCCGGCCCCTGGAGGTCATCCGGGAAGTGACCGGCCCCCTGGTCCTCCCGGGCCTCTTTGCGGGCTTTGCCCTGGTGTTCCTGACGGCCATGAAGGAACTGCCGGCCACCCTGCTCCTCAGCCCCATCGGGTTCAAGACCCTGGCCACCCAGGTCTGGTCCGCCACGGCAGAAGCCTTCTTTGCCCGCGCGGCGGCGCCCATGCTGGTGCTGATCCTGGCATCGGGCCTGAGCCTGGCCCTGGTCCTGGAGCGGGAGCCCACCCCGGTCCGGACAGGGCGGTCAGCGGCAAAATGGCGGCGGCCGGAAGGGACGGAGCCGGAATTGACACGGCCGGGCGCAACAGGCTAGAATTCTCGTGGCGTCATGAGACTGATAATCAATTTCATGTGCCATACAGGGCCGAGACCCGGATACAGGGCCAAGACTCCGGCAGAGGGCTGAGGGAGATGACGGTGAACTTCCGCCCGCCCCTGGTTGCTGAGGGCCTCACCAAGCGGTACCCGGGCAGTCCGCTACCGGCCGTCCGGAACCTCCACCTGGAGGTCCGGGCCGGCGAGATCCTGACGCTGCTGGGCCCCAGCGGCTGCGGCAAGACCACCACCCTGCGGCTTTTGGCCGGGCTTGAGCACCCGGATGCCGGCGCCATCTACGTCCAGGGCCGGCTGGTCTGCGGCCCCGGCGTCTGGGTGCCGCCCGAGCGCCGGGGCGTGGGGATGGTCTTCCAGGACTACGCCCTCTTTCCCCACCTCACGGTGGCGGAGAACGTGGCCTTCGGGCTCCGGGGCCTCTCCCGGGGCGAACGGGAGCGGCGGGTGAGCGAACTCCTCAGCCTCGTGGGACTGCGGGGCCTGGCCCGGCGGTATCCCCACGAACTGTCGGGGGGGCAGCAGCAGCGGGTGGCCCTGGCCCGGGCCCTGGCGCCCCGGCCGGCGGTGGTGCTCCTCGACGAGCCCTTCTCCAACCTCGACGCCGCCCTGCGGGTGCAGATGCGGGAAGAGGTGCGCCGCATCCTGAAGGAGTACGGCACCACCGCCGTCCTGGTGACCCACGACCAGAAGGACGCCCTGGCCATCTCCGACCGGATCGCGGTGATGAACCGGGGGGCGGTGGAGCAACTGGGCACGCCCCAGGAGGTCTACGCCTCGCCCCGGACGACCTTCGTCGCCCGGTTCGTGGGTCAGACCAACCTCCTGCCGGGGCGGCTGAGCGAACGGCGGCCTTACGTGGTGGAGACGCCCCTCGGCCCGGTTCCCTGCGCCGACCTGCGGGGGGCCCGGCCCGGCACCCAGTGCGTGGTCTCCATTCGCCCGGACAGCCTGGACCTCGATCCCCAGGGGCGGCTCCTGGGCCGGGTCACCCGGATTGTCTACGGTGGCAACGTCCTCGAGGTGCTGGTGGAGTCCCTCGAGCCCTTCCCCGGCGTGCCGCTTCTGATCCATACCCCACCGTCCCCGGTGGCCAGCGGGCTGCGGGAGGGGCAGACGGTCCGGTTCAGCCTCCGGCCTGACTCTGTCTCCATCATCGAGGGAGAGGCGGCCTGCGCCGCCATCGCCGGGCACGAGGGCTACCGGGTGCCCGAGGCGGCGGTGCCTGAGGAAAGCGAACTGGCCCACTCCCTGTGAGGGCCGTGGAGGGCTGGCGATCCTGGCCAGCCCGTTCTTTTTTGTTCTTTCCTGAAGCAGCTCTGCTTGCCGTTGCTTTGCCCTGGCCCGTCACTGCCGAAGAATTCCCGTTCCCGAAGGAACCGGCCACCGGAGCGGGGAACTTTGATGAGAACCACCTCACGAGAGGAGCCCCGTCGCCATGGACCTGCGGGCACTGGATCCCCTGGCGCGCCGGGCCGCGCTCCGGGCCCGGAGCATCGAGATCATCCGGGCCGGACAGGCCGACACCGGCGCCTACATCGCGTCGCCGAACTTCCGCACCTACCACTACTGCTGGCTCCGGGACGGGTCCTTCATCGCCTACGCCATGGACCGGGTGGGAGAGCACGACAGCGCCCGGGCCTTTCACCGGTGGGTCGACCGGACCCTGCGGTCGGTGGCCCACAAGGTGGACCGGCTTGAGGCCAAAGCCCGGGCCGGAGAGCCCATCGAGCTCTCCGAGTGGCTCCACACCCGGTACACCCTGGACGGCCGGGAGGGGACCGAGGACTGGAGCCACTTCCAGCTCGACGGCTACGGCACCTGGCTCTGGGCCCTGTGCGAGCACGTGCGGCTCACCGGGGAGACCAGGCTGCTGGAGGAGTTCCGGCCCACCGTCGACCTGGTGGTCCGGTACCTCAGCCTCTGCTGGGACCGGCCCAACTACGACTGCTGGGAGGAGCACGGGGACCAGGTCCACCCCTCCACCCTCGCCTGCCTCTACGGGGGTCTGAGGGCCATCGCCGCCTACCGGCCGGACCTGGACCTCGAGGCCCTCTGCAAGGCGATCCGGCAGTACGTCCTCACCCACTTTGTCCACAGGGGCCGGCTGACCAAGTTCGCCGACGGCCGGTCGGTGGACGCCAACCTCCTGTGGGTCGCGGTGCCCTTCGGGCTCCTGGCCCCCGACGACCCGGTGATGCAGGCGACGGTGGCGGAGCTGGAGCGGCGGTGCGTCACCGGCGGCGTCCACCGGTACCCGGAGGACACCTACTACGGCGGCGGGGAGTGGCTCCTCCTCACCGCGTGGCTCGGCTGGTACTACGTCCGGGTGGGGCGCCGGGACCGGGCCTGGGACCTCCTCCGGTGGGTGGAGGACCAGGCCGACCCGGAGGGGAACATGCCCGAACAGGTCTGCGAGCGGGTGAACGACCCCACCATGGTCCAGCCCTGGGTGGAGCGCTGGGGGCCGGTGGCCAACCCCCTCCTCTGGTCCCACGCGATGTACCTGGTGCTCCTGGAGGAGCTGGGGGGTCAGGCGGGTCCGTCGGCCGCCACCGGGTCGTCGGTGCGGTAGACCCGGCCGTGGCAGGCGGCCACCAGCCGGCCGCTCCCCTCCTCCCGCACCTCGATCCCGTAGAGGGCGGTGCGCCGGCCCCGGTGCAGCTCCCGGGCCTCGGCCACCAGCACGATGCCCGCCCGGACCGGGGCCACGTACTCGATCCCGACGTGCAGAGCCACCGCCCGGGTGCCGTGGCTGTTGGAGGCCGCGGCGTGGGCGGCATCGGCCAGCGCGAAGATGGCGGCGCCGTGTGCCGCGCCGAGGAAGAAGCCCCCGGACGGGCTCTCCCTCGGGGTCGAAGCCGCCCCAGGCCCGGACGATCGCCTCGGTGGGCTCCACCTGCACCGTGAGCCGGTCCTGGGCTCCCGCCCGGTCGACCACGATCTGGTAGTGGGGGGCGAGCTCCGCCACCTGCAGGAGCTGGAACTCCACCTCGGAGGGGAAGACGTTCACCCCCCGGACAATCAGCATGTCGTCCGCCCGCCCCTTCACCCGGCTCATCCGCACCAGGGTGCGGCCGCACCGGCAGGGCTCGGGATACAGCGCGGCGATGTCGCCGGTCCGGTAGCGGATGACGGGAAGGCCTCCTTGGTGAGGGTGATGAAGACCAGCTCGCCGTAAGTACCCGGGGGCAGGGGCTCGCCGGTTTCCGGGTCGACCACCTCCGGCAGGAAGTGGTCCTCGTTGATGTGCAGCCCGTCCTGGGCCTCGTCGCACTCGCAGGCCACCCCGGGGCCAACCACCTCGCTCAGGCCGTAGATGTCCACGGCCTTCAGCCCCATCCGCTCCTCGACCTCCCGGCGCATGGCCTCCCCGGGGAGCTGCCCGAGGCAGCAGAGCCGCCCGCGGCCCCTGGCAGGCCGCGGGCGGCTTTTCCCGCATCGGCGAGCGGTATGGCGCTGGTTCAGACCCGCTTCATCCCCTCAAAGGGGTTCCGGCAGTCGTCGCAATAGTAGATGCTCCGGCAGGGGGTGGGTCCGAAGAGGTTCTCCAGGCGGGTGCGGGCGGAGCCGCAGTAGGGGCAGGGCGGTAGGGTCCCTTCGCCCGCCTGCACGCCTCCCGCCCGGTCCGCCGGCACGCCCCCCACCCCCTCCTCGGGCCCCGGCGGCGGCGCCAGGCCGAAGGCACGGAGCTTTTCCCGGCCGGCCGGGGTAATCCGGTCC
>QGUP01000093.1 GCA_003242505.1 Bacillota bacterium | reverse complement strand
CCGTGGTGCTGGTCTACCAGGCCTGGGCCTACAGGCTCTTCGGCCGGAGCCGCTCCGGCGTGGAGGTCGGGTACTGAGCCGGATGGCTCCTGGCCACGGCCGCGGCAGCGCCCGTTGCCCCGGCACGGTGGCCCCGGACGAGAAAAAAGAAACGATGGGACCGCCTCCGGCCCACAGCCGGTGGGCGGTCCCCTTTTCCTATTGCCCCAGCCGCTTCCGGAGGGCCGCGACGAACCCTTCCGGGTCCGTAGGGCTGAGGCCGTAGGTCACCCGGCCGGCCCGGACCAGGACCAGCGGCTGGGTCCGGGTGGCGTACAGTCGGAGGTTGGGGGCAACCTCTTTCCAGCGGAAGTCCCCCCACAACAGGCCGGGCATGCCCACCCCCCAGAGCCGCCAGGGACGACCCCGCGGGGACGCGATGGTCACCTCGGTGATGGACCGGTAGGGGATGCGCACGGGCGTGAGGCCGCCGGTCACCTCCAGGGCATCGGCGGTCAGCCGGTACCCCAGGTTCCGGCGCAATCGGACGAGGTACACGGCAATCCCCACCACCACCGCCAGGACCGCCACCTCCACGAGCCCGAAGGCCACCAGGAACCCGGCCGCACGGGTCGGAACCGGCTCCCAGACGCCGGTCTTTCCCGTGAGGAGAGCCTCCCGGAACCCCTCCGGATCCGCCGGGCTGATGCCCCACTTGCCCTCCGGGGTCTCAATCACCGTCAGGGGCTGGGTGCTCGTGCTGTACATGCGAATGGGACCCGTTTCCGCAAAGGACCAGCGCCCCTCCTGCAGCCCGGGTAGCCCTGTGCCCCACAGCCGCCCCCCTCGAGTGGGCGTCAGGATGGTGACATTCGTGATGGCCGCCCGGGGGATCCGGGTCTCCCGCAGGCCGTAGGGGATAACCAGGTGGGTGGGGGTGAGCTCGTACCGCAGGGTCATGGCCCCCCACAAGGTCGACCCAAACAGGACCACCACGAGAAGGGGGCTCCCGATCATGAGGGCGATGATCAGCCACCAGGCAAGGCCCACCCGCTGGGCAGGTGGGCGGAAGTACTCTACATCCGCGCGGGGCACGGCGGGGACCTCCTCATGGTAGGGGTTCCTTCGTTGGTGGCCGGTTCAGGCGGAGGTCAACAGCTAGGGACACCTAGGCGCTGGCGCAAGAGAAGACCGATCCAGAGAACAAGCGTGAGGGCAAACGTTTCAGGACCACCTATTTAGAATATACCTGCTGACGCAACCGTTTGGACAACCCCTTGCGTTGCTCCGGCGGGCCTTGGCCCGAGTCGACGATGTCAGCGGCGTTTCCCAATTGGAAGGAGTGACCTATTCAATAGTCAAACGATCTACCTGCTGTATGAAAGTTCCTCAACGGTCGATTTCGGAAGTATCGTCTGGCACTGCCCGTCGCCCTGGGGAGTCGGCCGTACCAGGCCAACCCCAAGAGCCTTGCCACCGGCCAGACGGCAGGCGGAGTATAGCCACAGACGCCAGAAAGGGGGCTACTCCTGGGTGCAGACCCACCGCCCTTCATCCCACGCCCTCTCCTTTGCCGAGGTTTGGAACGCCCTCGGCACCGTGCTCGCAAGGGTTCCGTCTGCCAAAGGGCTCCATAGCGGCCAAGAGATCCTTCACCGCTGGAGGGACCAGGGCATCGAGGTTGGAACCGACCGTGGGTGGGACCTGCTACCCAAGGAGTGGTTCCAATCCGTATGGCAGGCCTTGCGAGAAAAGGGCATCCTGGCTGCCGAGGCCTTTCCGCACCCGGCTCAGTCTCGCTCCGAAGCGATCGCCTCCATCTTGTCGCTTCTCCCTTGGGTCGACTATACGGTTCACCCCCGCATCACTCTCTTCCTGGTCGACCGTCCCTTTACCAACACCGAACTGTGCGAGACCTTCGACGTCGACCCGATCAAGGGCATTCGCTACTCCGGCAGCGCCACGGCGCCTCGGTTGGTGGTGTTCATCACCGGAGCCCGGGACGACGGCAAACGTAGCCATCCTTACCACGACCGCTGGGAGAACGGCTACCTGTATTACACGGGGGAGGGCTTGACGGGGGATCAAACGTTAACCAGAGGGAACCTGGTCCTCTACACCAATCGTGAACTCGACTTTCCCGTCTATGGATTTCAACGGGAGGGAAAGAACCGCTATACCTACCTGGGCCGCTTCAAGGTCGTCGACGTAAGGCAAGAATCCCAACCGGACCAGACCGGCCACACCCGGCAAGTCTATGTGTTCCAGATGCAGCCCCTGGCAGACAAGCCCCTTCCCATCTTGCACCAAGCCATCGCCGCCCAGGCCGCGCCGGACCTGGCCGCGATCTGCCAGGCCTTTGGCACCGCTCTCAAGGAAAGCCACCTCGCCTTCGGCCCCCGGCACGACCAGGTGGTGCGATCCTTTGTCGTCAGCCTGGCGACCAAGCCCTTTGTCATCCTGACGGGGCTTTCCGGGTCCGGCAAGACCCAAATCGCTCTCCAGTTCGGCGCTTGGTTTGGGGAAGGCCGGTACAAGTTGGTCCCCGTCCGCCCGGACTGGACCGGCCCCGAGGCCCTCTTAGGCTACGAGGATGCCCTGTTGCCGGTCTCCGCCGGGCGCCGGGCTTGGTTCGTCCCGGAGGCCCTGGAGTTCATGCTCCGGGCCGCCCGGGATCCGGACAACCCTTATCTCCTCATCCTCGACGAGATGAACCTCGCCCACGTCGAGCGCTACTTTGCGGATGTCCTGTCCGGCATGGAGTCGGGAGAACCGGTGCTTCCGAACCTGCAGCGGGACCCGGACGGCCACTGGCGGACGATTCCCGATCAGCCGAGCAAGATCCCCTTCCCCAAAAATCTCTTCATCGTCGGTACCGTCAACGTGGATGAGACCACCTACATGTTCTCCCCGAAGGTTCTCGACCGGGCCAACACCATCGAGTTCCGGGTGGCGACCGAGGACCTCGACCCCGAGATCCGGAAACCCCGCAAAGTCCAGCCCGGCGATCCGGCCTTGGTCCGCGGGTTCCTGGCCATCGCGACGGACACCGACTGGCACCTCCGAAACCCCAACCCGCACCGCTCCGCCTTTGTGGAGCACCTGCGCAACCTACACCGCCTGCTGGCAGAGGGCGGGTTTGAGTTCGGCCACCGGGTCTTCTATGAGGCGGTGCGCTTTGCCGCGCTCCTCGCCGCGGCTGGTGACCCAGACCCTGAGCATGCCCTGGACCTGCAGGTGATGCAGAAGGTCCTCCCCCGGCTCCACGGCTCCCGCCGCCGCCTGGAGGCAACCCTGTGCGCCCTGGGGCGGTTCTGCTTTGACCTGACCGCCACACCCCAGGCCACCGACACGGGAGCCCCCATCTTCGATCCCCTGCGGCCGCCGCCCGGTACCCCCAAACTCCCCCTCTCCTTTGCCAAGGTGCAGCGGATGACCCGCACCCTCCGGGCCAACCAGTTCACCAGCTTTACCGAGTAACGGGGGAAAGGCCGATGCCGTCCACGGACTCGGTCGCGATTCCCATCCTCGACGGGGCCGGGCAGCAGCGGGGGGTTCTGCGCCTCGCCCTGCTGCCGTCGGCCAACCCCCACTCCGTGCCGGCGCCGCTCCTCGACCTGCGGGGCGACCCCTTCGGGGACCCGGAGTTAGAACCCGTGCAGCTCCTAGAAGGGGAGGAGTACCTTTACGAGTTCGAACTCCTGGCCGAGAGCGGCCAGCCTGTCTGGACCGACAAGCCGGAGATCTTTCAGCCCGATACCGCCGCTGGCACCCGGGGACGCCTTCGTACAGGGCTGTACGTCGGGAAACTGCCCGTGACCATCTACCAGGGCGAGGCGGTTATCGGCCACGTCGCTCTGGAAGTGCGGTCCCGGAAGCTCGACTACCTCCACCACTACCGTTGGATGCTGCGCGACCTCGCCGAAGCCTTTGCAGAACTCATCATGGAGCGTTTCGCACCGACGGAGCAGCGGTTCGCCGTCGACACCTGCCGGGACCCTGGTACCCTTTACCAGCGCTTTGTCTTTCTCAAAAGCCTCCTCGCGGACGGCACCCTCGAGGCCGCCATCCACCAGATTCTCACATCACCCCACCGGGCCTGGGTGTCCACCGAAGAATGGCGCCGGCCGGGGCAGCACCTCCCGGCCAGCGCCGGGGTGGTGCGCCAATTCGGAGCCGCCGGACCGCGGCTTCCCTGGCCCGATGCTCCCAGCCATCTGTCCGTGCAGTCGCTGCCAGAGAAGTTCCAGGTACAGCGCACCAAAGAGACCCTGGACACCCCGGAAAACCGATTTGTCAAGTTTGCTCTGCTCCGGTGGCGGAAATTGGCGGTCCAGATCTATGAGGCCCTGGCCCAGGAGGCGCCGCGCTACCCGGTCCAGCGGGGGTTGCGGGAGATACAGGGGCTCCTGGACTTTCTGGACACGTTCCTGGCGGCGGAGTTGTTTCAAGAGGTGGGCCCGCTCACCTTTCTTCCCGCCAACAGCCAGGTTCTGCAAAAGCGCGCAGGCTACCGGGATGTCTTCCGCATCTTCCTGCAGGTGGAGGCGGCGGCCCTGCTGGCCTGGGAGGGCGGAGAAGCGATCTACGGGGCCGGCCAGCGAGACGTCGCCGCCCTGTATGAGGCTTGGGCCTTCCTGCAGTTGGCGCGGATCGTCTCCCGGTTTTGCCAAGTCCCCTTCGACCTGGCGAGTCTGATCGAGACCCGGCCGGACGGACTAGGGGTCAACCTGAAACAGGGAAGGCACAAAGTGCTTCGGGGCACGCTGGAGCGACTGAGCCGCACCCTGGAGGTGGAACTCTGGTACAACCGCTACTTCAGCCCCGCCGACGCCGGCTCTTGGACCCGGCCCATGCGCCCGGACTGTTCCCTTTGGATTCGCCCGAAGGGTGCACCCCCGCAGGTCCCAGGGGTCTGGCTCCATTTTGATGCGAAATATCGCGTCGACTCGCTGGTGGAGCTCTTTGGCGCCACACCGCCAGCATCGGGGGCCGATGCCGAGTTCGACGAGGGGACACCCACCGTAGACGGCAAGAGGGGACCAACCCGGGGCGACCTCCTCAAGATGCACGCCTACCGGGATGCCATCCGCCGGACAGCCGGCGCCTACATCCTCTACCCCGGCACCGAAAACCAACAATTCACCGTCTACCACGAACTGCTGCCCGGGCTTGGGGCTTTTGTCCTGCGGCCAACGGAGACGGGAGCCGCTGCCGGCCAAGAGCACCTGGTCGAATTCCTCGACGCCGTCTTTACCCACGTGGCCTCCCAGGTGACACACCACGAGCGCTGGCGGTACTGGACCCAGGCGATCTATCAGGCACCACCTGTCAAGACCGTTAAAGTGCCCGCCCTGCCAGAGTTGTCCCGCCCGCCAGCGGACACCCTGGTCCTGCTTGGATATGTTCGGGACGAGCAGCACCTTCAGTGGATCCGCACCTTGCGCCTGTACAACCTTGAAGTAGACGAAGAAACAGGCAGTCTAGGCCTGTCCCTGCGGGAGTTGGCGGTGGACTTTGTGCTGCTGTGCGGCCCGCCGCTGACCGAGGGCGAGCTCTGGCAGGTCGCGGGGGAGCCGCGGCTGCTGTCGGGTAGGCAATTGGCGCAACTGAGGTATCCGCACACACCGGGCGCCTTGTGCTTTTGCTTGCCCTTGCGGCCGCTCCCGACCCGCTTGCTGCCTTCGCTGGCCCCACCGCGCATCGAAGCATTCCGTAGACAGCCAAGGGCCGGAGCCCTAACCCAAGAAACCGCCGTGGTTACCATGTGGGAGTTGATGGTAGGCGCAGGCGGTACCGATACGGGAAACGAATCGTGACGTGGGCCCACAGAAGGGACCGGCGACTTTGGGAGCCCAACTGGAGGAAGACGCATGGATCAACTGCTTCCCGACCGCCGTCCGGGTAGGCGGATCGTCGTGATCGGCACCACGGGTTCCGGCAAGACCACCTTGGCCCGGCGCCTCGCGGCGGTGCTGGACTATCCGCACGTGGAACTGGATGCCCTGCACTGGCAGCCTCACTGGAGACCCGCACCAGTGGAGGTCTTCCGCCAACGGGTGCGGGAGGTCACGAGTGCCCCGTGTTGGGTGGTCGATGGCAACTACAGTCAGGTCCGGGAGATTCTCTGGCCGGCGGCCGACACCGTTGTCTGGCTGGACTACCCGCTCTCCGTGATCCTGGGGAGGCTGCTGCGCCGTACCGCACGCCGCGTCCTGCTGCGGGAGGAACTGTGGAACGGCAACCGGGAGGACTTCCTCAGATCGTTCCTGAGCCGCGATTCGATCCTCCTCTGGGCGTTGCGCTCCTACCGTCGCCGGCGGCGGGAATACCCTGCCCTGCTCGCCCGGCCGGAATACCGGCACCTGCGGGCCATCCGGCTGCGGTCGCCACGAGAGGCCGAGGCCTGGCTGCAAACGGTGGGAGAAGTAGTAAAGCCCTCCGGGCGTGTCCCAGCACCGTAGGAGCGGGCCCAGGAAGGCTTGTCCCGTTGCCAGGAAGGGGTTATGGCATGAACCGTAAGACCGGATTGGCAGTGGTAGGTGCCCTGCTGGTGGTACTCTCCCTGTCGATGGGTCTCTCCACGGTCGGAAACGTGACCGAATCTGGGCCGGCCACGGCCCACGGGGCCCCTGTCCCTGCCGTCCCTGGCTCTCTTGGTGCGCTTGTTGAGCCGGACGGGCTGCCGGTTCCGCCGGGTGCGACAGCGGTGCAAATGGAAATCGTGCGGACAGACGCACCGCCTGGAGCAGGAGGCCGTCGTCCCCTACCTCGCCGATGGGGGTTGCCGGCCCGCTACGTACAGAACGCAACCTGGTCCGAAGCCTGTGATCCCCGCCCCATGCGAAAGAGCAGCGCCGTTGGACCGGGAACCTTGACGATGAACGTCGAGGAACGGGTCCCGGCCAGGTGGGACGCCCCGCCCACCATCACTGCGCAAACAATCAGCGCTGCCGTCGGATTCGACGTCATCGGAACCTATCCCGTGTCCGTCACCCGGAGGACAACCATTCCTGACGGCAAGTTGCGGGTCGTGGCGGCCCACCCCTTGTACGATGTGGCAACCTTCGAGGTCTGGTACAAGCCCTGGTTCGGTGCGGACCGGCCCCTGGGCAAAGGCATCGGCGCTAAACCGGCCGGTGTCTGCTTCGTGGTGTACGAGTACTGAACCCCTGGCCCCGGGGTCCTCCTTTGTCCCTGGCCCCGGGCTCTACCCTCCCCCAGGCTCCCCCAATCGCCAGTTCCGCCTGGGTAACGGACGTCTGACCATAGCGCGCCGACGCCGGCTCCCGGGAGGAGCCGGCGTCACACATCTTTTCTAGCTCTTCCGCCGGCAGCAGCGGCGGCGGCGCGGGGCAGCCTCCTGGGCTGTCGCGGTGTACTTCTCAGGGTCCTTCT
>QGUP01000524.1 GCA_003242505.1 Bacillota bacterium | reverse complement strand
GAAGGAGGGTCACCCGGCCCTGGAACTCGGGGTACCGCTCCAGGAAACGGCCAAAGGCCCGGAGCCGCTCCGGGATTCCCTTGGTGTAATCGAGCCGCTCGACCCCCAGGAGGATCACCGGCGTCCCCACCGCGGCCCGGATCGCCCGGGCCCGTTCCTGGACCCGGTCGCTCCGGGCCAGGTCCTGAAAGGCCTGCCAGTCCACCCCGATGGGCAGGGCCTGCACCCGGATCTCCCGGCCCTGCCAGTGGATCCGGCCGGCCTCCTCACCGGCCTCCTCCGCCCGGGCCCCGAGGAGCCGCTCCGCGCTCCGGCAGAAGTTGTGGACGTAGTCCCCGGTGTGGAAGGCGACCAGGTCCGCCCCGAGGAGCCCCGCCAGCAGTTCCCGGGCCCAGGGCAGGGTCGCCAGGAGTTCGTGGGGTGGGAAGGGGATGTGCCAGAAGAAGGCGATCCGCGCCCCCGGCGCCTGCGCCCGCAGCTCCCGGGGCACCAGGGCGAGGTGGAAGTCGTGGACCCAGGCCAGCCGCCCGGTGCGGAGCCAGGGCAGGGCCGCCGCGGCAAACCGGCGGTTGACGGAGACATAGGCCTCCCAGTGGGCCGGGTCAAAGCTGGCCCGATCGACAAACTGATGGCAAAGCGGCCAGAGACTTCCATTGGCGAATCCGTCGTAGTACGCCCGGAATTCGGGCTCCGGGATCCGAATCTCCTGCATCCGATATCCCGGTCCGCCGGGAGGTACCAGCACCTGGGGGTCCTCCCGGGCCTGGGGATCCTCCCCGGCCGGGGCAGCGGTCCGCCCGCCCCACCCGATCCAGACCCCGCCGGTGCGGCGGAGCACCGGCTCCACCGCGCTCACCAGCCCGCTGACCGCCGGTCTGAGCCGGAGCCCGTCCGCTCCGGCCTCGAGGGTGTAGGGCAGGCGGTTGGAGAGGACCACCAGCTCCCGGCGGAGGGAGTCTGCCGTCCCTGCGGTCCGAACCTCCATCCCGCGTCCTCCCATCCCCCTGCGAATCGACGGGGGCCAGAAGCTACCTCCCAGCGGCTAACCAGGACCCCCCGTCCCGGAGGGGCGGGGGGTCGGACGTTCGTAACGACTTCATCGTACACCGGATCAACAACTTAATCAAAGGTGCATAGGTTGTCGGTTATGCCAAGAAACCGCGGCTGGCGAAAACCGCCGCGGCATAGATGCGCCGGGCTCAACCGCGCAGGGCCGGAGCCGGTTTACGCTTCTGCCAGCACCACCAGCGGGTCCCCCTGGGCGACGCTGCTCCCCTTCTGCACCAGGACCTCCCGCACCACCCCGGCCACCGGGGCGGTGATGTCGTTCTCCATCTTCATCGCCTCCAGGACCAGGAGCACGTCCCCGGGCCGGACCGGCTGGCCGACGCTGCAGCGGACGTCCACCACCATCCCGGGCAGGGGCGCCCGCACCACCTCGCCGCCCTGGGAAGGGGTCCGGGCCGGTGCCGGAGCCCCGCCCGCCGCCGGGGCACCGCCCGACAGGGGCGGCACCGGCGCCTGAGCCGGCGCCCCGGCAGGGACGGCCGATGCGGCCTGGGCCAGGCCGGTGGCCGGGGCCGGCATTCCGCCGGGGGCGAACGGCGCGGCGGTCGGCGAGGCCGGCATCCCGCCAGGAGCGGCCGGCGCGGCCGGGGCCGGGCCGAGCTCTTCTACCTCCACTAGGTAAGTGATGCCGCCGATGGTCACGCGAAACTTCCGGGTCATGGCCAGACGCTCCTCTTCCGCATCTCCGGGCAGACCTTCCCGGGCCCGGCGCCAGGCTCCCTCAGGGCTCCCCGGCCGATCCTCCTGCCAGTGCCCCGCCCGACACCCGAGCCCGCCGGGTCCCGGCTCACACCGGGAAGTTGCCGTGCTTCTTGGGGGGGCGGCTCTCCCGCTTCCCCGCCAGGGCCAGCAGGGCCCGGCCGATCTGGGCCCGGGTCTCGTAGGGCTGGATCACCGCCTCCACAAAGCCCCGGGCGGCGGCCCGGAAGGGGGTGTTGAACCG
>QGUP01000523.1 GCA_003242505.1 Bacillota bacterium | reverse complement strand
GGACTGTATCTCATCCGGGTCCCCGACCGGGGGGACGAAAACGACACGCCCCGTCCTCCGGCGGAGAGCGACGGATTCGTGTGATTTGGTGTGGATGCGAGGGACAGAGGAATTGGAAGCTAGTTCACACCATTCTCGGCTTGGCCGAGTTACTTAGAGAACAACCCTTTTTCATACTTGGAACCGGAACGATAGTGAATGGTTCCCCCTTCACCTGGGGGGTGGACCGGGTTGGTCTCTGCCGAGCGAATCCTCCCCACCGCAGTGGGGGTGCTGGAGGCAGACACACCACCTTCTCCTGGGCGGGGTTCAAATGCGCGGGGTCCTGACGCAACCCATCTGGCGCCTCATCTGGGCGAAGAGCAGCCCGTTTCACCCGCTTTTCTGCCACCTTGTCGACGCCGGGCACGTGGCCCAGGCCCTGATCACCGGACCCGTTTTCCGGCCGGTGGTGGAGCGTTTCGCTGAGGCCGCGGGCTGTTCCCCGGCGGTGGCCGAGGGATGGCTCCCCTACCTGGTGGCTCTCCACGACCTCGGCAAATGCAGTGGCCTCTTCCAGGCCAAGGTCTCGGAGTTAGCCGAACCGCTCCGGGCGGCGGGGCTCTTCCTTTACCCGGAGCCAGGCTTCCGGCATGAAGTCCTCACCTTCACCTGGGTCCTTGACCATCTCATCGATGAGTGCCACTGGGACGAGGAGTCCGCCCGCACGGTGGCATCGGCCCTGCGGGGGCACCACGGCGACCTGGGGGCGGAAACGGAGGCCGAAGAGCCGGAGGAGATGGCCTCCCAGTGGGATGCGCTGCGGCGGGAACTGGTGGAGGCGGTGCGGCAGGTTTTCCAGCCGCCCCCCTGGCAGCCGGTCTTCCGCCACCACAGCGCGGCCGGACTCCTCCTGGCCGGCCTGACGGTGCTGGCGGACTGGCTGGCCTCGAATGAGGAACTGTTTCCTCTGCGGTGGCGCGGCGAGTCCTGGGAGGACTACATCGCCCGGAGCCAGGAGGCGGCCCGGGCCGCTGTGGCCCGGGTGGGGCTCTCCGGCCCTCTCCCGTGGCAGCCCCAGCCCCCCTTCGCCGCCATCTCGCCCCGGCTGGCCTCGCCCCGGCCGGCCCAGCGGCTGGCGGAGCGGCTGGTGCACGAGGGCATGCGGCCCGGCCTGGCCATCGTTGAGGACCAGATGGGCGGCGGCAAGTCCGAGGCGGCCCTCTATCTGGCGGCGGCCTGGCTCGGCGAGGGCGCCGCGGGCGGCCTCTACATGGCGATGCCCACAGCGGCCACCAGCAACCAGATGTTCGGCCGGGTCCGGGACTGGCTGAGGCAACATCACCCGGAGGCCGCAGTCGGGGTCCAACTGGTCCACGGCACGAGCTGGCTGGTGGACGCCGCCACCCCGTCCGCGGTGCCCGAGATCCATGGGGCAGATGAGGCCGGGCTTCAGAGCTTTGACTGGTTCCTGCCCCGCAAGCGCAGCCTTCTCGCTCCCTATGGCGTCGGAACCATTGACCAGGCGCTCCGGAGCGTCCAGCACGTTGCCCACGGTTTCCTGCGCCTCTTCGCCCTGGCGGGCAAGGTGCTGATCGTTGACGAGGTCCATGCCTACGACCCGTACATGAACCGGATCCTGACCCTGCTCCTCCGGTGGTGCGGGGTACTCCGGGTGCCGGTGATCCTCCTTTCCGCCACCTTACCAGCGGCCCGCCGGGCCGCTCTGGCGGCTGCCTACGCCCCTGGGGCGCGGCTGCCGGACCGGTCGGGGCATGAGGCCCCGTACCCGCTCCTCACCCTGGTGGACCCGGAGGGAACGGTCCGGGAACTCGGACCGGACATCATCCCCTTCGGCGACGGTACAGGGGACTCGGCCACCCAGGGTCGGAAGGTCCGGTCGATTACCGTCCGGCACCATTTCGGCCTCCTGGACGACCCGGAGGGGGTGGCTCAGTGCGTGGCGACCCGGGCCCGGGAGGGGGGCTGCATCGCCGTCATCGCGAACACCGTGGATTCGGCCCAGCGCATCT
>QGUP01000522.1 GCA_003242505.1 Bacillota bacterium | reverse complement strand
CGGTGGAGGGTACCCATTACCTGCGGGTGGCGGGGAGCGTCGGCCGGCGGGCGCCCCTCTATGCCGGGGCCTCGGCCCGGGCCATCCTGGCCTTCCTGCCCCCGGCGGAGGTGGAGGCGGTGCTGGCCGGGGGCCTCAGCCCCCTCACCCCGGCCACCATCACCGATCCGGACCGGCTGCGGGCGGAACTGGAGCGGGTGCGGCGGCAGGGGTATGCGGTGAGCGCCGGCGAGCGGATCGAGGGCACCGCGTCCATCGCCGTGCCCCTCTGGCGGCCCTCGGGGGAGGTGGTGGGGAGCCTGGCGGTCTCCGGCCCCCAGTTCCGCTTCGACCCCGAGGGGGTGCCGGGGCTGGTGACCGCTCTCCTCGAGGCCGCGGCGGCCATCTACCGCCGGCTGGGCGGCCGGGGCCGGCCCCCGGGACAGCCCCCGGCCCAGCCGGCTCCGGCGGCCGGCGGGGGCGGTGCCGGTGGGTGAGCCGGGGGTGAGCCGGGGAGGCCTGCTTGAGCCCCGGAGGTTCTGTCTCCGTTCCGGCAGTTCTGGCTGAGTTCCGTAGGTGTGTCGTGAAGAGGGAGGGTCTACTGTGGACTTTCGTCTGAGCCCCGAACACCAGGCGGTGGTCGACCTCGCCCGGCAGGTGACCCGGGAGGTGATCGCCCCCCGGGCGGATGAGGTGGATCGGACCGGGGAGTACCCGGAGGACTACTTCCAGGCCTTCCGGGAGACGGGCCTCCTGGGGGTGGCCATCCCGGAGGAGTACGGCGGCGCCGGGCTGGGGTGCCTGGGCCTGGTGCTGGCGGTGGAGGAGGTGGCCAAGGCCTGCTGCTCCGCGGGCCTGATCCTCCTCCTCACCCGGCTCTCCACCATGGCCATCCTCCTGGCGGGGACCGAGGAGCAGAAGAAGAAGTACCTCGGCGGCACCGCCACCGGAGCGCTCCGGGGCGCCTTCTGCCTCTCGGAGCCCGACGCCGGCTCGGACACCCAGGCGATCCGGACCCGGGCGGTGCGGAAGGGCGACAAGTACGTGATCACCGGGACCAAGAGCTGGATCTCCGGGGCCGGGGTCGCGGACTTCTTCGTGGTGGCCGCCAAGACCAACTGGGAGGTCCCCGGGGCCCGGGGTTACAGTGTCTTTGTCGTCGACCGGGACACCCCGGGGCTGACGGTGGGCAAGAAGGAGCAGAAGATGGGGGTCCGGGGGGTGCCGGTCCACCAGGTGATCTTCGAGGAGGTGGAGGTGCCGGTCTCGGCCCGGATCGGGGAGGAGAACCAGGGCTTCAAGATCATCATGCAGAACCTGAACGCGGTCCGGCCGGTGGTGGCGGCCCGGGGGGTGGGGCTGGCGGAAGGGGCGCTGATGTACTGGCTCCAGTACGCCCGGCAGCGGCACACCTTCGGCAAGCCCATCATCGAGCACCAGGGGCTCCAGTGGATGGCCGCGGACCTGGCGACGGAGATCGAGGCGGCCCGGCTCCTCACCTACCGGGCGGCGCTCCTGGTGGACGAGGGCAAGACCGGCAAGGAGGTGGCCCACTACCTCTCCATGGCCAAGTACAAGGCCACGGAGGTGGCGGTGAAGGCCGCCAACGACTGCCTGCAGATGATGGGCGCGGTGGGGTATATGGAGGATTACCCCATGGCCCGGTTCGTCCGGGACGCCCGGCAGCTGACCATTGTCGAGGGCACCAGCCAGATCCAGAAGAACATCATCGGCCGGGCCCTGGCCGACGGGCTCTTGAGCTGGCTGTGAGCCGGCCGGAGTGAGGCAGACCATGGGTACGGGCCCGCTGGACGGCGTGAAGGTGCTGGACCTCTCCCGGGTGCTGGCCGGCCCCTACTGCGCCATGCTCCTGGCCGACGCCGGCGCCGAGGTGATCAAGGTGGAGCCTCCCACCGGGGACGAGACCCGGGCCTGGGGGCCGCCCTACCTCCCCGGCTGCGAGCCCCGGCCGGACTACCCCGGGGACAGCGCCTACTACGCGGCCTTCAACCGGAACAAGCGGGGGATCGCGGTGGACC
>QGUP01000521.1 GCA_003242505.1 Bacillota bacterium | reverse complement strand
GGTCCAGGCCATCCGGTCAACCGATAAGGTTACGGGTAGAACGGTTACGGGTAGAACTTGAGGGGATTGACCCAGCGGCCGTCGACCCGGACCTCGAAGTGCAGGTGGGGCCCGGTGCTGTACCCGGTGCTGCCCACGTAACCGACCACCTGGCCCCGCTCCACCTGCTCCCCCGGGCTGACCGCCACCTTGGAGAGGTGGGCGTAGTAGGTGACGATCTTGCCCTCGCCGTGGTCGATCTGCACCAGCAGGCCGTACCGGCCCTGCCAGCCGGCGAAGACCACCGTGCCGCTGTCCGCCGCGTGGACCGGCGTACCCGGGGGCGCCACGATGTCGACCCCGTTGTGGTAGCGCCGGCCGGTCCAGCCAAAGCCATCGCTGATAGAGCCCTGGACCGGCCAGTAGAACTGACCGG
Source organism: Bacillota bacterium (assembly GCA_003242505.1). Taxonomy (GTDB): domain Bacteria; phylum Bacillota; class Sulfobacillia; order Symbiobacteriales; family ZC4RG38; genus ZC4RG38. Next base: position 1,622 of record QGUP01000521.1, on the reverse strand, counting down.
TGCCCAGGGGCGGCGCCTGCCGGGTGCCCCGGGCCACGATCTGCTTTACGGGCTCTTTCAGCACCCGGACCTCCAGGACCTCCCGCCCGACCTCCTGGCCGTCCTGCCGGTGGATCCGCACGGTCACTTCCCGCTCGCCGTGCTCGCCGGGCTGGATCACCCGCACCTGCCACGGCCAGAGGTCCGGATCCTCCTGGACCTCCTCGGGGAAGGGGATCCGCTCGGTGTAGACCTGCACCTCGGTGCTGGCCAGGTGGACGTATGGCTCGGCGACGGTCATGCTGATCTGTTGCCCGGGCTGCAGGAGTTCCGGCTCAATCCCCGGGTTGGCCGCGATCAGGTCCTCCACCGTCAGCCCCTGGCGCACGGCGATGTCCCACAGGGTATCTCCCCGCTGGACGGTGTAGAAGATCCGCTTCTCCGTGCCGTACCGGAGGACTTCCTTGGCCTCGTCCTTGGTGCGAATCTCCGCCGGATCCACCTGCCTGGGGACGACGCCGATGCTCTCCAGGAACTGGAGCTGCTCCACCGTGGCCGCGTCCTTGAGCACCGTCTCCTTGTACTCGGTCTGAATCTCCGCGATGGCCTGCTCCGCCTCGGCCCGGGTGGCCACGGCCACCACCTCCTGGCCGTTGACGGTGATGACCCAGGCCTCCACCCGCACGGGCTCCGGACTGGTCGCGGCCTCCAGGAGCCCGGCGACCGCCCAGTCCGCCGTCTCTGCCGCCGGAGGGGCCTCGTCGCGCTGTGCAATCCGGTCCGGGAGGACAGAACCATCCCTGGCCTGCCGGGGCACCTCAGGAGTGGACAGCCCCGCCAACGCCAGCGCCACCGCGGCGCCAAGGACGAGCCACTGCCTGGTGCGCACGGTCGTACCCCCAGACGTATCCCCAGAAGTCGTGTGCAAAATTCCGGCAGGTGAATTCGACTCGCGCCCCATGTCTTCCTGCCAGTTCGTCACGATTTGACCCAAAGGGGACTCTCCCTTGCCAGAAAACCCCGCTGGCTGGGCCAGGCACCCCGGCGCTTCCGCAGGCGCCCTCCCGCACCGCCTGTCGCCTCACCTGGCAGCGCCACGGTTCTGTTTCCCGTTTATGGTTACCCTACCAGGGGAGGATTATACTGGAAAACAGACCATCAACTTCAGTGTTGTCCGTCAGGTGTGCGGTTCTGGCCACCGGCTTTCTCCCTGTGGTATACTGTCAGTGTTTGACGATTCCTGTCGCTAATGGGGTGCCGCCGTTGTTTGCCCTGTCGAAGCGATCCCGCACCCGGCGCCGGCTCGTCCTGGTCTACCTGGCCCTCGGTTGCATCGCCGCCGCCGGGATGGCCCCGGTTCAGCGCGGCCCCGGGGCTCCTTCGGATCAGTCCCTTGCCGCTCTTCGGGCCGACGGGTCCCGGTCCTCTTCCGACGGCGCCCAGCCGGGCGCGGCCAGCAGGGCGCCGGGCACCGTCCCAGCCCAACCTGACCTGGCCAGCAAGGTGCCGGGCCTCGTCCCGGCCCAACCGGCCCCGGGCCCGGGGGCGCCGGACCCCGCCCCGGCTCTGGCCCTGGCAGGGCTCCAGCCCCCCCCCGACGCCGCCTCCCCCGCCCCGGGGACGGCGAGCCCCGGGGACCCCCT
>QGUP01000092.1 GCA_003242505.1 Bacillota bacterium | reverse complement strand
GGGGGGTCGGTTTAGGGAAGGCCCGCCCCTGTAAAGGGAAGGCCGTGGGGAAAGCCGAGGGGGACCGGAAAAGGGCCGCTCCGCCAGGCAGGGCGGGAGCCGCCCTTTCCCCTTCCATCGGTTCGGCGGTCGGGCCACTGGATCGCAGGGTCACCGAACCCTGGGTGCGTGCGGCGCGTCTATTGTTTAGACGGCCGACGGAACAGGGCGTGGGCCACCCCTTGACACCGGGGCGCCCCATCTCCTATCCTGTTCCTGTCACCTTTTGGACCACAAGGGGAGTAGCCTGCCTGAGCAATCAGGTGATGCAGCCGGTCATGACGGGCGCGGCCCCCGGTTGCATCGTCCGCCCGAAGCAAGCCTCGGGGGACACGGCGAGACCTTGGTTCCGCGGGAACCGGTCTTGCTGTGTCCCTTCTCGCGTTGGCGTGGACCAGCCACGCCCCGGAGGGGGCCAGGCGAGCTCCGGTCTCCCCCTCCGGCCCATCCTGTCACGAGGAGAGGAGCATGGCACCATGTTGGAATCGCATCTGCTGGAACTCATCGGCTTCTATGCCTTCGTCGCCTTTGCCACCTGGCTGGACCTGGGGGTCCTGCACAAGGATGACCACGACATCGGCCTGAAGGAAGCGGCCTGGATGTCCCTGGGCTGGGTGGTCGTGGCCCTGGTGTTCAGCGGCTACGTCTGGTGGCACTATGGTGCCGAGAAGTGGATGGAGTATATCTCCGGGTACACCCTGGAAAAGGCCCTCAGCGTCGACAACATCTTTGTCATCAACCTGATCTTCACCTTTTTCGGCCTCCGGGGGGGCCTCCAGCACCGGGCCCTGGCCTGGGGCGTGGTCGGCGCTGTCACCATGCGGACGGTCCTGATCACCGCGGCGGCGGGGCTGGTGGAGCGCTTCGACTGGGTCCTGCCGCTTTTCGGCGCCTTCCTCCTCTTCACGTCTTACAAGATGCTCCGGGGCGGCGAGGAAGGGTCCATCCAGGAGAGCCCCGTCTACAAGTGGCTCACCCGGGTGGCGCCCATCTACCCGGGGCTGGATGGGAACCGGATCCTCACCCGCCGGAACGGCCGGTGGATGCTGACCACCCTGGGCGTGGCCATCGTCATCGTGGAGGCGACGGACCTGGTCTTCGCGGTGGACAGCATCCCCGCGGTGATCGGCGTGAGCCAGGACCCGTTCATCGTTCTCACCTCCAACGTCTTCGCCATCCTGGGGCTGCGGGCGCTCTACTTCCTCCTGGCCGGCATCGTCCATCGGTTCCGCTACCTGAAGGTGGGGCTGTCGGTGGTCCTGGCCTTCATCGGGGTGAAGATGATCGGCACCCTCTTCCACTTCCATGTCAAGCCCGTGGTCTCCCTGTCCATCGTCCTGGGCGTGGTGGCGATCTCGATCCTGGCGTCGCTCCTCATCCCGGAGCGGTCCGGGGACACGGCCCAGGGCGGGTGACCCCGGGAGGGGGAAGGAGCGCCGCCGGAGGATTTGCCGGCGGCGCTCCACCCTCGGCGGCGACCGGGCGGCCGGCCGGAACCGGCTGACCGGTTCTTATTGTTTTGCTCTTCCGGGACCCGGGGTGCGGGTTTGGCCGCACTGTCGGAGAAAAGCGGATTCAGATTCCGGTTCCCGGTCGGGAGGATTCGCCCGCGCGCGGGATGAATATAACCATGGCGCATTTAACCGGTTCAACAACCGTGCGGTCGTTCGGCGGGGTGGGGGGGCCGGTTCAGGCCGTCCGGTCCTTCCGTCGCGCCCAGGGGCCGGCGGCTGGTTCCGGCTCGTCCTGCCCCCGCGGCGGTTGGACCGGTTGGCGCCGGGTATGGCAAGCACCCCTGCCCAGACCCTCTGGAAGGAGGAGAGCCCGATGCGTAGGAAACTGGCAGCAGTCTTCGGGGCCCTGGTCGTGGCGGCCGCGACCCTGGCCGGGTGCGGCTCCAAGCAGGAGGGCGGCCAGGAGCCGGCTCAGCAGCAGCCGGCGCAGCAGCAGCAGACCGGGTCTCAGAGTTCCAGCCAGGAGAAGGTCACCATCCGGCTGACGGGCTGGGCCTCGTCGCCCGCGGAGACCGAGATCCTGGAGACGCTCCTGGAGGGCTTCAGGCAGAAGTACCCCAACATCGAGGTCAGCTACGAGCCGGTTAACGCCGACTACGACAAGAAGCTCCAGGCGGACGCCGTCGCGGGGACCATGGCGGACGTCTTCTACATGGACGTGCTCTGGGCTCCCGACTGGATCAGCAAGGGGTTGGCCATCCCCCTGGACGAGTACATCCAGGCCGAAGGGGTCGACCTCTCGGACTTCGAGGAGTCCCTCCTCCGGGGCTTCCAGATGAACGGCAAGACCTACGGCCTGCCCAAGGGGTACAGCACCCTCGGCCTCTTCTACAACGTCGAGATGTTTGAGCAGGCCGGTCTGCAGCCGCCCAAGACCTGGGACGAGCTGGTGGAGGTCGCCAAGGCTCTGACCAAGGGCGACGTGAAGGGCATCGTCATCAGCCCGGACCACGCCCGGTTTGTGCCCTTCATCTACATGGCCGGCGGCAAGCTCTTCAACGAGGACAAGACCGAGGCCTACTTCAACAGCCCCGAGGCGGTGCAGGCGGCGGAGTTCTACGTCGGTCTCGTGACCAAGCACAAGGTTGCGGACACCCCGAAGGCCCTGGGTGCCGAGTGGGCTGGCGACGCCTTCGCCAAGGGGCGGGCGGCCATGGCCATCGAGGGCCATTGGATGATCCCCTTCCTGCAGGAGAAGGCGCCCGACCTCAAGTACGGCGTGGTGGAGCTGCCTGAGGGGCCGAAGGGCCGGTCGAACTTCGTCTTCACCGTCGCCTATGCGGTCTCCAAGGACTCCAAGCATCCGGCGGAGGCCTTCAAGCTGGTGAACTACCTGACCAGCGAGGAGGCCCAGCGGCAGCAGATCCAGCTCGGCCTGGAGCTGCCGTCCCGGAAGTCCGTGGCCAAGGATCCCTTCTTCGCCGACAAGCCCGACCGGCAGGCCCTCATCGCCGGCGTGGCCTACGCCCAGCCCTTCCAGTACACCGCCAACCAGGCGCCCTATGTCGACGAGTTCGCCAAGGCGCTGGAGAACATGATCCTGAACGGGGCTGACCCCAAGACCGAACTCGACAAGGTGCAGGCCAAGTTCGAGGAGGTCATGAAGCAGCGGTAGTCCCCAACGGGGGGGCCGGCACCCGACGCCGGCCCCCTTTTTGCCTGTCGGAGGAGGGATGGCGGTGCTGAGGCGGTTGCGGAGCCAGAAGGTCCAGGACATCGTCACCGCCTACGTCTTCCTGGTGCCCACCCTGATGATCCTGGGCATCTTCGTCTTCGCCCCGGTGTTCTACGCGTTCTACCTGAGTTTTTTTGACTACGATATCCTGGCCCCCCAGAACAGCCGGTTCCTCGGGTTCGGGAACTACCTGGAGGCTTTCCGGGATCCGGTCTTCAAGAAGGCCGTGAAGAACGTCATCTATTATGCGTCGGTCGTCGTGCCCACCCAGATGGTCCTCGCCTTTCTCCTGGCCCTGGGGGTGACCTCGGGCACCCGGTTCCAGAACTTCTTCCGGGTGGCCTACTTCATCCCCACGGTCACCTCGTCGGTGGTCATCTCCCACATCTTCCTGTACATCTACTCCACCACCGGCCTCCTGAACCACATCCTGGGCTGGTTCGGCATCCCTCCTCACAACTGGATGGAGGACGTCCGCACCGCCCTGCCGGCGATCATGGCGATGAACATCTGGACCACCGCCGGCCAGTACATGGTGATCTACACCGCCGGCCTCAATGACATCCCTGAGGAGTACTACGAGGCGGCCAAGGTGGACGGGGCCACCTACTGGCAGCGGCTGCGGTACATCACCCTGCCCCTGCTGCGCCCGGTGACCCTGTTCGTCAGCATGATGTCCGTCATCGGCACCCTGCAGCTCTTTGACCAGCCCTACCTGATGACCAACGGCCAGGGCGGCCCGGTGGATTCGACCATGACGGTGATGCTCTACATCTACAAGAACGCCTTCGGCGGCTACTTCCGCATGGGCTACGCCTCGGCCCTGTCGGTCCTGCTCTTCCTCCTGATCCTGGTCCTGTCGATCATCCAGCGGAAGTGGCTCGGCCAGGAGGTGCAGTACTGAGAGATGGAACTGAGCAAGAACCGGGTCGTCCGGGCCGTGGTGCTGGCCATCCTCAGCCTGTACGCGCTCATCACCGTGATCCCGTTCCTCTGGTCGGTCTCCACCGCCCTGACCAAGACCCACCACGTGGACCTGCTCCTCCAGAACTGGGGCATCCCGCCGGAGCCCACCCTGGACAACTTCCGCTACCTGCTCAAGCACGGCGACTTCGGCCGCTGGTTCCTGAACAGCTTGATCGTCACCGTCTGCACCACCGTTGGGAAGGCCTTCTTCAATTCCCTGGCCGGGTATGCCCTGGCCCGGATCGACTTCCCCGGCCGGGAGTTCTGGTTCTGGTTCATCATCTCGTCGATGATGATCCCGAGCATCGTCATCCTGGTGCCCCGGTACCTCATCGTCCACCACCTCGGGTGGCTGAACAAGTACAAGGGCATGATCGTCCCCTCCCTCACCACCGCGTTCGGCGTCTTCCTGATGCGGCAGTTCTTCCTGACCATCCCCAAGGAACTGGAAGAGGCCGCCCGGATCGACGGCCTCTCCCGGTTCGGGATCTTCTGGCGGGTGGTCCTGCCCCTGAGCCGGCCGGCCCTGGCGGCCCAGGTGATCTTCAACTTCATGGAGGAGTGGAACAACTTTGTCTGGCCCAACCTGGTGGCCCGGAGCCGGGACATGTACACCCTGACCGTGGGGCTCCAGGTCTTCAAGAACGAGCACTACAGCTTCTGGAACCAGGTGATGGCCGGCTCGATGTTCCTTACCATTCCGATTATCATCGTCTACCTCATCTTCAACCGCTGGTTCATCCGGGGCATCACCATCAGCGGGCTGAAGGGGTAGGGCTGGAGGGACCCTGATGTCAGATTGGCAGCCGCCGGTGCTGAGCAAGAGCCACCGGCTGGCCGACCCCTACGTGGCGGCCGGGGACCGGGCGTACCTCATCGGCACCCAGGACGGCGACTTTCCGGACATGGGGGAGCACGTCCCCGGGGAGATGGGCGGGCTCTGGGCTCACCCGATCAAACTGCTGGACGGCTTCTGGCTCCAGGTGGACGGCTGTTGGCTCCCCCGGGCGACCCGCTTCACCCAGGGACCCTTCTTCAACGAACACACCTTCCACCTCGACGGGCTGACGGTTACCCGGCGCCAGTGGGTCCCGGACGGCCTTCCCGGCCTGGTGGTGAGCTACCGCTTTGAGGCCGCGGCGCCCCGGGAACTGACCGCCACCCTGGTGGCCCACACCGACCTGCGGCCGGTCTGGCTGGGGGAGCGGACCGGGATGGTCGACGCCCCGGACGAGGGCGCCTTCGACGAGAGCCTGCAGGCGGCGGTGGTCCGGGACCGGGCCAACCCCTGGTGGGTGGTGGTGGGGAGCGACGGCCCGGTGACCGGGGAGGTGGGACCCCACTGCCGGGGGCCCCATCCCACCGGCGGCCAGGGGACCGGGATCCGGCTGGAGCGCCGGGTCCCGGTCCGGCCGGGGGAGCCGGCGGAGGTGCGGTACTACGTCGCCGGTTCGGACCGGAGCCGGGAGGAGGCGGTGGCGGTCCTGGCCGCCCTCCGGCAGTCGGCGGACTCGCTCTATGCGGCCAAGCTCCGGCGGTACGAGGGGATCGACCGGGGCGGCCGGGTCCTGGTCCCGGACCCGGACCTGGTGGAGGCCTTCCGGTGGGTGAAGTTCAACTACGACCAGCTGGTCCGGGAGGTCCCGGGCCAGGGCCGGGGGCTCGGGGCCGGGCTGCCGGAGTACCCCTGGTGGTTCGGCACCGACAGCAGCTACGCGCTCCTGGGGCTCTTGCCCCTGGGCCAGGAGCAGCACCGGCTGGCGGTGGAGACCCTGGAGCTTCTCGCCCGGGTCTCCCAGGCGACCAACGGCAACGGCCGGATCATCCACGAGGTGGTGACCAACGGCGCGGTCTTCCACCCCGGCAACGCCCAGGAGACCCCCCACTTTGTGAAGGCGGTTTATCACGTCTACCGCTGGACGGGCGACTCTGAGTTCCTGCGACGGATCTTTCCGATTTGCAAGCAGGGCGTTCTTGCCTGGTTGCTTACAGAGCGAGCCAGCGGCGATTGCCTTGCCCGAGGCTATGGGATCATTGAGATTGATGGACTTGACTTGAAGCTTCTCGACACGGCGGTCTACACCTACGAGGCCCTTGAGGCGCTGGCGGAGCTGGCGCCGGAGGCCGGGGAGGATCCGGCCTTCGTCCGCCGGTGCCGGGAGCTGGCCGCCGCGGTGAAAGAGGCGATCAACACCCGGTTCTGGCTCCCGGAGGAGGGGCTGTACGCCGACCTCCTGGCCACCCCGGCGGAGATGCTGCCCCGCCTCGCCCGGTGGGAGGAAGAGGCGATCCGCACCGGCCGGCACCACGCGGTGCCCCACCTGCGGGAGCTCCAGGAGCGGGCCCGGCGGCTGCCGCCGGATCAGGAGACGGGGTGGCTCCTCAAGAACTGGATCATCAACACCCCCCTGGAGGCGGGGGTGGCGCCCCGGGAGTACGCCTTCCTGGCCCTGGGGCGGATGGCGGGGCCGGAGTTCTGCGGCCACCACGGCCTCTACCTCTCGGGCCTCTACCGGGACCACATCATGACCATCAACACCGGGGTGCAGGCGGTGGCCGAGGCGATGTACGGCCGGGTCCAGGCCGCCCGGGAGTGGATGCTCCGGATCGCCCGGACCCTGCACCTGCGCACCCCGGGTTCTCCCAGCGAGATGTCGCCGGATTACGGCTGCTTTGTCCAGGCGTGGACTGGCTACGGCCTTTTCTGGCCCCTGGTGGTGATGCTGGGGATCCGTCCCCACGCCGCCGCCCGGGAGCTGTGCCTGGGCTGGCCCAACCTCCCGGCGGAGTGGGAGCCCTTTGCCTGGGAGGAAGTGGCCATCGGGGACAGCCGGTTCAGCTTCCGCTTCCGGGGCGGCCGGTACGAGGTGGCGCTCCTCGCCGGCGCCCCCTGGCAGGTGACCGTCCGGGCCCCCGCGGGAATGACCATCCGAATGGTAGGACGGACCGCCATGGCCGGGGCGGTGGTGCGGTTCACCCTGGATCGGGAGCCCGTGGCTCTGGAGGTGACGTGATTGGCGCGGCCGACCATCCGGGACGTGGCCCGGGCCGCGGGGGTGTCGGTGGCAACCGTCTCCTACGTCCTCAACGGCAGTCCGGCCATCTCCGCCGAGACGCGGGAGCGGGTGCTCCAGGCCATCGCGGCGCTGGACTACCGGCCGAACCGCCTTGCCCGGGGGTTGGCCAACCGCAAGACGGATACCCTGGCCCTCCTGCTTCCCACGGCCCGTTCCGTAAGCGACCCCTTCCTGTTCCGGTTCATCTCCGGCGTTTCGGAGGCCGCTGCCCAGGCCGGCTACAGCCTCCTGCTGGTCCCAGGGCGG
>QGUP01000091.1 GCA_003242505.1 Bacillota bacterium | reverse complement strand
GGCCACCGGCCAGGCCAGATCCGGGTCCCGCTCCCGTTCCGCCCTGGGGATCGCCACCCGCAGGTCACCGCCCACGTCCGCGGCCGCCGGGCCGAACCGGGAAAGGGCCCGGGCCGCCCGGTCCGCAGCCCAGCCCTTGGCCAGTCCGCCCAGGTCAAACTGGACCCCCGCCGGCCGCTCCACCAGGTACCCGCCGTACGGGAGCCGCAGCACCTGCACCTGCTGCCACCGGCCTCCCGGGGCCGGGCCTGGCCTCGGGGAACTGGCCATCAGCTCCGGGGAGGCGGCGCTGGGTCCTGGGAAACCGGTACTCGGCCCCGGGGAACCAACGCTCTGCCCCGGGGAGCCGGCGGGGGCGGGCCTTGCCCCCCGGCCGGGGCCGGTCAGGGGCCGGTCGTACCCGGCCGCCACCAGCTCCGGCAGGAGGGTCGGGTCGAAGAGCCCGCCGGTGCGCCGGGCCGCGACCAGGGCCGCGGCCAGCACCTCCCCCAAAAGCGGCGAGACCACGTGGTACCAGCCCGGTGCCCGGTTCAGCCGGGAAAGCTCGCTCTCCGGGTCAAAGCGGCTCAGGACCCGGTGGGCATGCCGGAACCACTCCTCCCACCGGCTGAGAGCCGCCTCCGCTTCCCGGGCCCGCCCGGTCTCCGGCCGCAGGTAGAGCGCCACCTCGGTGCCCATCGCCAGGAACCGGCGGGTCAGGGTCTCCATGGCGGCACACCCCCGCCGGCGCGGTCCCCACCGGCAGCCCCGGTGCCGGTGGCAACCCCCGGCCCCCGGCGGCTAGGACCGGCGGGAGCGGAGGGGCGGCAGGGGCTGGCCGGCGGACGGCGGGCGCAGGTAGCCGGGGGCCGCCTGGCCGGGAACGGCCCGGCCGGGGATCGCCCGGCGCCCTCGCCTTTCATGCTCATGCTCATATTCATCTTCTTCGTCGTCCCAGTCGTCGTCCTCGTGATGTTCATCATCATCGTCATCGTCCCAGTCATCGTCCCAGTAGAAATCGAGGCGAGGGGCAAGGGCCGGGCCGTCGCCGCCGCCCGGAACGGCACCTGCCCACGCCCCGGCGTCGGTCCCGCCGAGGCCGGCGGTCCCCGCTCCGGCTTCCCCGATGTCCCCGCCCAGGCCCGGGTCCCGGGCCGCGAGGGAGGCCTGCTCCGAGCGGATGACGCCGCCGAGGATGGCGGTGCCCACAGCAACGCCGGCCACGGTCAGCACAAAGCGGACGAGGGGGCTGTTTCCCCTGGACAAGGCGCTCAACCTCCAGACAGCACTGGTATTTGCCGGGCAATAGAATAAATCAAACGCCTGAAGAGAACCTGAAGCGCCGGGAGCAACCAGGCGGGGCGGGGCCGGGCGGGCCGCGGGCGCATAGGGAAGGGCCACTGATACCCCGTGGTATCAGTGGCCCTCGGTCTCTGGCGGATGGTCAGCGGCCCCCGCCATGGCTCCCCGCTTCCCCGGTGGGGCGGAGGCTCCCGGGCGTCAGGACCGGCACCGCTACGGCCCACCGTGGGTCAAATGGCGGCGGCATGGCCATTCCCCGAACCAGCCCGATCACTCTTCGAGCCAGATGGGCAGCGGCCGGCCTTCCAGCTCCTCCCGGAGGGCCTGCTCCAACAAAGTGAGGGCCCGGAGGACATTCTCCCGCTCCGCCGGGGGAATGCGCCGCATCACCCGCTCGGACTGGCGGTCGAGCATCTCGTTAAAGTCGCAGCAGAGGGCTGCTCCCGCATCGGTCATGGAGACGATCACCGCCCGGCGGTCGGTGGGACTGGGCTCCTTACGGAGCAGCCCCTGCTGGACCATGGACTCTACGGCCCGGCTTACCCAGCCCTTGTCGAGGTTGAGCCGGCGCACTAGGTCGGCCAGGGTAATCGGCCCGCTGCGGCCCAGCTCGGTCAGGATCAGGCACTGGGTCCCCGTGGCACCTCCACAGCAGGCGTCAACCCCTTCCCGCTGCATCCGGGCGTGCAGGATCGCCACCTGCCGGAGGAGGGCCCCGGCCTTCCGGGTGTCCATCTGCCTCACCTCAGCCGTATCCGTTGCCCAAGACAACGACCTGACCCCATGATACACCGGCGGCAGGCGCTGTAGCAACGTGGGGGAGAAGTGTGGGCTGCAGGAGTGCGGCCGGGAGGTGTGCGTCTGTCGGATCCGGCACCGGGCTACGCCGGACAACCCAGGCCATCGGGGACGGTGTGGGCCGCTAGGACCGGATCGCCTGGTCCCAGCTACCCTCTGGCGCGCTGCGGCTTGACCGCCTGAATGGTGGCGGAGAAGACCACGTCTTCCAGCCGGGTGTCTGCCCCCCAGGCCGCCAGCAGCTGCCGGCTGTCCTTCGGCCGGATCTCGATCTGCTCGAACCCGGCCGCCGCCAGCATCCGCTCCAGTTCCGCCACGGTGGCCACCCCGGCGATGCACCCACAGTAGAGTGCTGCATCTTGCTGCACCTCAGGAGGCAGCGGCACGCTGCTCACCATGTCGGAGATGGCCAGCCGACCGCCGGGCCTGAGCACCCGGAACGCCTCCCGGAAGACCTGCTCTTTCTCCGGCGAAAGGTTGATGACGCAGTTGGAGATGATCACGTCCACGCTCTCGTCGGCCACCGGCAGGTGTTCGATCTCCCCCAACCGGAACTCCACGTTGGTGAACCCGCCCTTCCGGGCGTTCTCCCGGGCCCGGGCCAGCATCTCCGGCGTCATGTCAACGCCGATCACCCGCCCTGTCTCCGCCACCTGCCGGGCGGCGAGGAAACAGTCGAACCCGGCGCCGCAGCCCAAGTCGAGGACCGTCTCCCCCGGCCGGAGGGAGGCGATGGCCAGGGGGTTGCCGCAGCCAAGGCCCAGGTTGGATCCCTCAGGCGCCGCCTGGAGCTCCTCGTCCGAATAGCCGAGGGTCCGGCCGATCTCCGTCACCGGGATCGACCCGCTGCAGCAGCCGCCGGCGACCTCTTCAGTTGTGGTCACACCGCAACAGCCGCCGGATGCCCCGGAGGTAGGGGCACCATGGCTCACCTCCACTGGAACCGACGCCGGGCAGCAGCAAGGGCTCGTAGCCTCCTGGGCTGAAGATCCGTCCGGCGCCGGGGCGTTGCTCCCAGTCGCAAGCCGGCCGTAACGCTGCCGGACCATCTCCCGAATCTCATGCGCTTCCATCGAATAGCCACCTCCGCCGTGCGAGGGAAGAACCCCCGCTATTTATGTTGCTCTCGACAACGTTGTCGATGACATCATATCACCCGCCCCCATCGTTGTCAACGGCAACTTCCTCGCCGGACAAAAAAAAGACCGGCCCGCCGCCGGGGGAGCCGGTCGACCCCGGGTGGGCCGCTCAGATCCGAAAGGTGCTCTAACCCACGAGGCCGTGGCCTGCGCGGCTGTACCGGTTCTTCAGCCAGAGGGCGGCATTGACCAGGCCAATCATCACCGGTACCTCCACTAGCGGCCCGATCACCGCGGCGAAGGCCTGGCCGGAACCGATACCGAATACCGCCACAGCCACCGCGATCGCCAGTTCGAAGTTGTTCGAGGCCGCGGTGAAGGAGAGGGTCACCGCCTCCTCATAACGGAACCCCGCCTTCATCGAGATCAGGAACGAGGCGAAGAACATGACGACGAAGTAGACCAGCAGGGGAACCGCCACCCGGACCACGTCCATCGGCAGGGCGACGATTGCCTCGCCCTTGAGGGAGAACATGACCACGATGGTGAAGAGCAGGGCGATCAGCGCCGTGGGACCTAGCCTGGGCATGAAGGTCGACTCATACCACTCCTTGCCCTTGCGGGGCAATAGGATCGCTCGGGTGAGGAGCCCTCCCAGGAACGGGATGCCCAGGTAGATGAGGACCGACTTGGCCACATCCCACATGGAGACGTCGATGACAACCCCGCCCAGGTCCCAGCCTAGCCACCTGGGCAGCAGGGTGACGAAGACGTAAGCGTAGGCGGAGTAGAACAGCACCTGAAAGACCGAGTTGAAGGCGACCAGCGCCGCGGCATACTCGTTATCACCCTTGGCCAGGCTGTTCCAGACCAGCACCATGGCGATGCACCGGGCCAGGCCGATGATGATCAGGCCGACCGCATACTCCGGGTACCCCTTCAGGAAGAGATAGGCGAGGGCAAACATGAAGATCGGCCCGACCACCCAGTTCTGCAGTAGCGAGAAGCCGAGCAGCCGGACGTTGGCGAACACTTTGCCGAGCTCCTCGTACCGGACTCGCGCTAGAGCGGGGTACATCATCCAGATGAGACCCACAGCAATGGGCAGTGAGACCGTGTCGATCTGGAGCGCATCCAGCGCCCGGGCAAAGCCGGGGAAGTAGTGCCCGATACCAACGCCCAGGGCCATGGCGAGGAAGATCCAGAGGGTCAGGAACCGGTCAAGAAGGGGCAGGCCGCCTTGCTTCTGTGCCATTCGGTTAACCCCCTTCGTAGGAGACGGAGAGCGTCTTGAAACCGAGGAACCGGGTGACGTGCAGCCGGTAGGTCTTCTCAACCCAATCCAGCGTCCGGTCCAGGTAGATGGTGGCACCGTCCGCCTCGATCACCCGGTAGGCCTCCAGCGGGCGGCGGGGCCGGCCGATCTCCACCTGTGGTTCCAGGATCCACCCGAACGTGCAGCAGCCGCCGGTCTTGCCGGCAAAGACGATGGCGTGGCCGCCCTTCTGGCGGATCAGCTCCGCCGCATCCGGGTCGATGATCAGCTTCATCCTCTATCCACGCCCTTCCCGGAGCATCTGGGCGAACTCAGGGGGCAGGTCCGTCGCCTCGATGGCCCGGGCCGCCGCCTCGTAGTCGTAAGGCACCTCGACGATCTCGACCTGGACCGCCCCCGGCTTCAGATCGAGCAGCGCATAGGTCGCGTTCGGGTCGCCGTGCTTGGGCTTGCCGGCGCTGCCGGTGTTCACCAGGTGCCTGCCATTCAGCACCTTGTGAAAGGGCTTGTGGGTGTGGCCGAAGAGCAGCACATCGGCCCGGGTGCTTTCCAGGTGGGCGGCGAAGACCTCGTCGGGGAGGTCCTCGAAGAGATACTCGTTGAGCCGGGCCGGGCTGCCATGGACCAGGACCACCCGGTGCCCCTCAATCTCCCGCTGAATCTGGTAGGGCAGGTTGCGCAGGAAGGCCTTCTGGGCCTCGGTGGTGTGCTCCCTGGTCCAGGCGATGGAGCGGGCACCCCGTTCGGCCGCCGCCTCATCCTTGTAGTCACAGCCGCAGACGATGCGGGAATACCCCATGGCATCGTCGTAGTTGCCCATGACCGTGGGAATCCCCAGTTCCCGGATGCGGTCGACCACCTCCCCGGGGTTGGCCCCGTACCCGACCAGGTCGCCGCCGCACCAGACAAGGTCCGCACCGCGCCGGGCGATATCGGCCAGGACCGCCTCCAGGCCCTGAAGGTTGCCGTGGACGTCCGAGAAGACTGCCAGCCTCACTCGGGTTCCGCTCCCTTCCCCGCGGGGCCGCACATCTGGGCCCGCACCATCCTGCTGCGCTGCTGGGCAAGCTCCGCCATCTCCGGAACCTGCGAAGGGTCGAGGCGCAAGAAGTCCATCACCGCCGCCAGCCCCTCCAGCGCCCGCTGGAGGTCGCCCCGGTAGTAGGTCCACATCCCCGCCTTCCGCTCCCGGACCAGGCCCGCCGCCTTCAGCTTGGCGAGGTGCTGCGAGACCGCCGGCTGGCTGATGGAGAGCAGGCTCTGTAGTTCGCAGACACACAGCTCCTCCGCGAGGACCAGCTTCAAAATCTTCAACCGAGTCGGATCGGCCAGGGTCTTGAGCAGGCGGATGTGTTCCTCCATTTCTCCTCCTCTCCTCCTCCATTCCCCGCCTGGTATCATAAGTATATTCTTATATGCCTGTCCAGGTCAAGGAACGGCCGGGCAAGACCGGTGCAAGAGAGAGGCCGGCCGGCGGATCCGCCCTCTTAGCGTCCGCCGGCCGTTGTCCCGTCTCACAGCGCCCGCCAGCCGATGTCCTTGCGGTAATAGATCCCGTCGAAGTGGATGGCCTCCAGAGCCCGGTAGGCCTGGCCCAGGGCCGCCCGCAGGTCCGGTCCCCGGCCCACCACCCCCAGCACCCGGCCGCCGGCGGTCACCACCTGGTCCCCTTGCCGGGCAGTGCCGGCGTGGAAGACGAGGGCCCCCCGGGTCTCGGCCTCCTCCAGGCCCCGGATCACCTTGCCCTTCTCGTAGGCCCCGGGGTAGCCGGCGGAAGCGGCCACCACGCAGGCCGCGGCCCCCGGCCGCCACCGGAGCCGGACCCCCCGCAGGCCGCCCTCCAAGGCGGCCTCCATCAGGTCCAGGAGGTCCATGTCCAGCATCGGCAGGGCCACCTGGGCCTCGGGGTCGCCAAAGCGGGCGTTGAACTCCAGGACCTTCGGGCCGTCGGCGGTGAGCATCAGCCCGGCGAAGAGGCAGCCCCGAAAGGGATGCCCCCGTTCCCGCATCGCCGCCAGGGTGGGGGCGAGGATCCGCTCCGCCACCTCCCGGGCCACCGCCTCGGTGTACCCCGGCACGGGGGTGTAGGTGCCCATGCCGCCGGTGTTGGGGCCCGTATCCCCCTCCCCCAGCCGCTTGTGGTCCTGGACGGCCGGGAAGGCCACAAAGTCCTCGCCGTCGCAGAGGGCCAGGACCGAGCACTCCGGGCCGGTGAGCTTCTCCTCGATCACCACCTTAGCCCCGGCGGCTCCGAAGGCCCGGTCCACCATCAGGGCCCGGAGGGCCGCCTCCGCCTCGGCCACCGAGGCGCAGACGAAGACCCCCTTGCCCAGGGCGAGGCCGTCGGCCTTCACCACCACCTCCCCGCCCCGGGCCCGGACGTGGGCCAGGGCCGCCTCGTAGTCGGTGAAGACCGCGTAGTCCGCGGTGGGCACCCCCGCGTCCCGCATCACTTCCTTGGCGAAGCTCTTGGAGGCCTCCAGCCGGGCCGCGGCCCGGGTGGGGCCAAAGGCCCGGATCCCCTCGGCCTGGAGGAGGTCCACCAGCCCCAGGGCCAGGGGATCGTCGGGGCCCACCACCACCAGGTCGACCCCCAGTTCCCGGGCGAGGCGCACCTGGCCGGGTAGGTCCGTCGCCGCCACCGGGTGGCAGGTGGCGATCCGGGCGATGCCGGCGTTGCCCGGCGCCGCGTGCAGCTCCCGCACCCGGGGGCTCTGCGCAAGCTTCCAGGCCAGGGCGTGCTCCCGGCCGCCACCGCCGACCACCAGTACCTTCACGGTTCCACCTCCGCACCGGGTGCCCCGGGAGAGTGGCGAAGGGCTTCCCGGCTCTTCCCGCCCGCTCAGTGCTTGAAGTGCCGGATGCCGGTGAAGAGCATGGCGATGCCCAGTTCGTTGGCCTTCCGGATCGACTCCTCGTCCCGGATGGAGCCCCCGGGCTGGACGATGGCGGCGATCCCCGCCGACCCGGCGGCCTCCACCACATCCGGGAAGGGGAAGAAGGCGTCGGAGGCCAGCACCGCGCCCCGGGCCTCCGCCCCGGCCCGGGCGAGGGCGTGCCGGGCGGCGTCGATCCGGTTAATCTGCCCCGCCCCGATGCCCAGGGTGC
>QGUP01000520.1 GCA_003242505.1 Bacillota bacterium | reverse complement strand
GTTTTGGTGGTTTGGGGGTTTTTTATAGAGGCAGGTTCCGGGGGCTCGGAAAGTTGGTTACCACCTCTGCGGGCACCTCCACGGCGAGGGGGCCCGGCTGGTGGTGACGGACATCCATCCGGCTGCGGTGGAGCGGGTGGTCCGGGAGTTCGGCGCCACCCCGGTGGAGCCGGACGCGATCTATGATGTCGACTGCGACATCTACGCCCCCTGCGCTCTGGGCGCCACCCTCAACGACCAGACCATCCCCCGGCTGAAGTGCAAGATCGTGGCGGGCTCGGCCAACAACCAGCTGCAGGAGCCCCGGCACGCCCGGATGCTGATGGAGCGGGGGATCCTCTACGCCCCGGACTTCATCATCAACGGCGGCGGCGTCATCAACGTGGCCGAGGAGTTCCACCCCTCGGGCTACAACCGGGACCGGGCGTACGCCAAGGTGGCGACCATCTACGACAAGTTGCTCACGGTCTTCCGGATCGCCCAGGAGCGGGGGATCACCACCGCCGAGGCGGCGGAGATCCTGGCCGAGGAGCGGATCGCCAGGGCCCTGGCCCTCCGGCGGATCTACACCTCCCGGTGACCCCGGCGGGCTCGGGAAAGGGGCGTCCGGGCGGGTCCCGATGAGAGGGCCGGCCGGCCCTGAGAGAGGATGCGGCGCCTCTGGGCCGGCAATCCATCGGACGGTACGCGGCATTTCTGGGTCGAAGTGGAAGCAGGCCCGGGGAACCTGCGGGTTGCCCGGGCCGTTTCATATTCAAGGGGCATTTCGGGCGGAACCGGCGGCAAGGGGCTCCGGCCGCAAGGGGCGCCGGCGGGTAGCGGGCGGCAAGGAGCGCCGGCCGCAAGGGCGCCGGGGGGTAGCGGGCGGCAAGGGGTCCCGGCTGCAAGGGGCGCCGGCGGGGTACCCGGCGGCCGGGGATGCCGCACTGGCGGAGGAGGGGTCAGGGTGGATCAGCGGAATCCGGGACCGGGCCCGGCCCGGGGCTGGCGGCCCGGGCGGGGGGTGGGGCTGGCGGCCGGGGGACTCCTGGCGGCGGGCCTGGCCCTGGCGATGGCCGTGGCTGCATCGGTGACGGTGACCAGGGAGGGGCGGGAGCCCCGGGAAGGAAGGGGCGGCCCCGGGGCGGCCGCTGGGAGGGATCCGGCGGAGGGCGGGCAACCCGGCGCCGAAGCGGATGCTCCGTCGGCGGCCGGCCAGCCCGGTGGAGGGCCGGGCGCCCCGGCAGAGGCCGGCCATCCTGGAGCAGGGTCGGATGCCCCGGCGGCCGGCCTCCCGCCCCCGGCAGAGGACCCGGCGGCGGACTGGGTTCCCTACGACGGGCCGGTGGAGCACATCTTCTTCCACCCGCTCATCGTCTACCCGGAACTGGCCTTTGACGGGGACTTCATGGCCCAGGGCTACGACGACTGGTTCGTCACCGTGCCGGAGTTCCAGGCGATCCTGGGGGCTCTCTACCAGCGGGGCTACGTGCTGGTGGGCGTCGGCGACCTCTTCGAGGAGCGGGTGGAGAACGGCCGGACGGTTCTCGTTCGGAAGGAGTTGCGGCTGCCGCCGGGAAAGCGGCCCCTGGTCCTCTCCATCGACGACCTGAACTACTACGCCTACATGCGGGAGAACGGCAACGCCCACCGGCTCGTCGTCGACGACGACGGCCGGGTCGCCGCCCTCGTGGTCACCCCCCGGGGGCAGCGGTTCGTCTCCCGGCGGGCGGAGATCGTCCCGATCCTTGATGACTTCGTGGCCGCACACCCGGACTTTTCCCTGAACGGCGCCAAGGGGATCATCGCCCTGACCGGGTACGAGGGCATCCTCGGCTACGCCACCCACGACCCGGCGGCCCCCGGGTATGAGGCCGAGCGCCGGGAGGCCCTGCGGGTGGTGGAGCGGCTGAAGGCCACCGGCTGGAGCTTTGCCTCCCACGGCTGGGGGCACCGGGACGCGGCCCGGATCCGGCTGGAGAGCCTGGTGGCGGACACCGACCGGTGGAATATACCAAATTCCGACCCCACAAACCCGAACAAGACCTCTATGGCCGCTTCTTTGTTA
>QGUP01000090.1 GCA_003242505.1 Bacillota bacterium | reverse complement strand
CGTAGAGGTCGTCCAGGTGCCGGACCAGGTCCGGGGTGGTGGGATGGGACGCGGTGCCCCGGACCAGCACCATGGGCAGAAGGGCGTTCCAGGTCACCGTCTCCCGCCGCAGGGGCAGGTGCAGGTAGACGTAGATGGAGGTAGTCTTAAATTTCTCCGTCGGCAGGACGTGCAGGGTTACCCCTGGGCCCAGGGGAAACTGCTGAAAGGTGTCGGTCAAGCCGCCGTTCCCTCCTCCGCTACTCCCCCAGGAGGTCCCGGGGGTACTGGGTGAGCACCCGGGCCCCCTCGGGGGTGATCAGCACATCGTCCTCGATCCGGACCCCGCCCAGGCCGGGGATGTAGATGCCGGGCTCGATGGTCACCACGTTGCCCGGCACCAGGGGCTGCTGGTTGCTGCCGACCACATAGGGATCCTCGTGGACCTCCAGGCCGATGCCATGCCCCGTCCGGTGGGTGAAGTACTCGCCGTACCCCCGTCGGGCGATGACCTCCCGGGCCACCCCGTCCAGCTCCGCCCCGGTGATGCCCGGCCGGGCCGCGGCCCGGGCCGCGGCCTGGGCCTCCAGGACCACCTGGTAGATCTCCCGGGCCTGGCCGGTGGCCCGGCCGACGGGGAAGGTCCGGGTGATGTCCCCCACGTAGCCGTCCACGGTGAGGACCAGGTCGACCCAGCAGAGGTCCCCCTCCTGGAGCACCCGGTCGGAGGTGGCGGCGTGGGGGATCGCGGAGCGGGGACCGGAAGCCACCATGATTTCCAGGGGACCCCGGGCTCCTAGTCTCTCCAGGGCCCGGGCGATGTACGCCTCCACCTCCGCCTCGGTCACCCCGGGGCGGATGGCCTCCCGGGCCGCGGCCATCCCGGCGTCGCAGAGGGCGGCGGCCCGCTGGAGCCGGGCGACCTCCTCTTCGTCCTTCACGCTACGCAGCGCCGCCATGAGCGGCCCCGCGTCGGTGTACGACAGGCCTGGCGCGGCGGCCCGGAGGAGTTCCAGCTCCAGCACCCGCATCTGCCGGTACTCCACCGCCAGCCGGGCGCCGCCGAGGCCCGATTCCGCCAGGGCCCGGCGGAAGGCCGGCAGGGGCCCTTCCTCCTCGCCCCAGGGGTAGAGCCGGGCCACCCCGGCCTGCCGGAGCCGCTCCGCCTCAAAGCCCGGGCAGACCCCGAAGGGCTCCCCCGCGGCCGGGACGAACAGCAGGGCCGGCCGTTCGCTCAGGTGCATCCGCACCCCGGTGAGGTAGAAAAGGTTGGGCCCGGGCATCAGGGCCACCGCGGCCACCCCTTCCCGGCGGGCGAGGTCCTGCACCCGCGCCACCCGCTGCCGATGGATCACGCCGGCTTCCCTCCCCTGAGGCCTGCCCACTCCAGGCACTGCCAGACGCTGTCCGTCACCCGGTCCGCCTCCAGCCGGTCCGGGTCCACCCAGGCGGCCTCGGCGGCATCGTCCCCCGGCCGCAGGTCGCCCCCCGCCGGCCGGGCGAGGAAGTAGAGCACCACGTAGTGGAACCGGACCCGCTGGTCGTCCTCCCGAGTGATCGCGTCCTTGTAGCCCAGGAGCCGCTCCACCGTCACCTGCAGGCCGGTCTCCTCCGCCACCTCCCGGCAGAGGGCCGCCTCCACCGTCTCCCCCAGTTCCACCGCGCCGCCGGGGAGGCCCCAGTAGCCCTTGAAGGGCTCGGTCCCCCGCCGGACCAGGAGGATCTTCCCGTCCTCCCGGCGCACCAGGGCGTGGCAGGAGGGCAGGGGGTACTCGGGATAGCTCCGTCCCATCCTCTCACGCTCCTCCGGTTCCCTGATCCAGTTCCCGCCCGGCGGGGCTTCTCCTGCTGCTGCCCGGCGGCCCGGGCCCTGGCCGGCAGGCCGCGCCCGGCCTGGCGGAACGACCGGCGCAGACGAACCGGCCCCGGCTGCCTACCGCAGCCGGGGCCAGGGCGTCCTTCGGACTGGACCTGAAGCAGGAAGCCCGGGCCGGCAGCCTAGTTGGCCGGGCGGGGCTCCAGGCTGCCGAAGAGCGGCCGGGTCGCCCGGGTCTCCTCGACCTGCCGTTCCCGCTCCCGCTCCTCCGCCTGCCGCTCCCGCTCCGCGGCCTCCCGGACTTCATTCAGGATCGCTTGCAGCTCCGGGCCTTCGACGGTCTCCTTCTCCAGCAGGAGGTGGGCCAGCTTGTCGAGGCTCTTCCGGTGCTTGCGCAGGGTCTCCAGGGCCGTCTTGTGGGCCTGGGTGACGAGGTTGCGCACCTCCTCGTCGATGAGGGCCGCTACCTCCTCGCTGTAGTTCCGCTGCCGGACGATGTCCCGGCCCAGGAAGACCTCCTCCGACGGGTGGCCGAAGGTGAGGGGACCGAGTTTCTCGCTCATCCCCCACTCGGTCACCATCTTCCGGGCCAGCCGGGTGACGTACTCGATGTCCGACTGGGCCCCGGAGGTGTAGTCGCCGAAGACCAGTTCCTCCGCCGCCCGGCCGCCCAGGGCCATGGCCATCCTGTCCAGGAGCTCGGGCTTGGAGGTCAGGTACCGGTCGTCCTCGGGC
Source organism: Bacillota bacterium (assembly GCA_003242505.1). Classification (GTDB taxonomy): domain Bacteria; phylum Bacillota; class Sulfobacillia; order Symbiobacteriales; family ZC4RG38; genus ZC4RG38. Next base: position 5,087 of record QGUP01000090.1, on the reverse strand, counting down.
AGGGAGTAGGTGACGCCAAGGGCCCGGCCCCGGGGGATGATGGTCACCTTGTAAATCGGGTCGCAGTGCTTCAGCGCGGCGCCGACGATGGCGTGGCCCGCCTCGTGCCAGGCGGTCACCCGCTTCTCCTTCTCCGAAAGGATCCGGGACCGCTTCTCCGGCCCTCCGCCGATGATCCGGTCGATGGCCTGGTTCAGGTCCTCCATGCTGATCTTGCGCTTCCGCTTCCGGGCGGCCAGGAGGGCGGCCTCGTTCATCAGGTTGGCGATGTCCGCCCCGGTAAAGCCGGGGGTGCGCTTGGCCAACACCTCCAGGTCCACGTCGTCGTCCAGGGGCTTGCCCCGGGCGTGGACCTTGAAGATCTCGAGCCGGCCCTTGAAATCGGGCCGATCAATGACGATGTGCCGGTCGAACCGGCCAGGGCGGAGCAGGGCCGGGTCCAGGACGTCCGGCCGGTTGGTCGCGGCGATGACGATGATCCCCTCGTTCACCCCGAACCCGTCCATTTCCACGAGGAGCTGGTTCAGGGTCTGCTCCCGCTCGTCGTGGCCGCCGCCGTACCCCGCGCCCCGCATCCGGCCGACGGCGTCGATCTCGTCGATAAAAATGATGCAAGGCGCGTTCTTCTTGGCCTGCTCAAAGAGGTCCCGGACCCGGCTGGCGCCGACGCCCACGAACATCTCGACAAAGTCCGAGCCCGAGATGCTGAAAAACGGCACCCCGGCCTCGCCGGCCACCGCCCGGGCCAGGAGGGTCTTGCCGGTGCCGGGCGGCCCGTAGAGCAGGACGCCCTTGGGAATCCGGGCCCCCAGCTCCAGGTACCGCTTCGGATGCTTCAGAAAGTCAACAATCTCGGCGAGTTCCTCCTTGACCTCGTCGATCCCGGCGACGTCGTCGAAGGTGACCTTCTTCTTCTCATCGGGGGTGTGCAACCGGGCCCGGCTCTTGCCGAACTGCATCACCCGGTTTCCGGAACCCTGGGTCTGCTGCATGATGAAGAAGAACATCAGCAGCACCAGGGCGATGGGCGCCAGGGTTCCCAGGAGCGACGCCCAGAGGGGCGCGTTGGAGGGCGGTCGGACGTCGACCTTGATCCCCTTCTCGTCCAGGAGGCTCAAGAGGTCGTCGTACCGCTCCGGGATGTGGGTATAGAACCGCTGCCCGTCCTTGAGGGTCCCTTCCACCTGCCGCTGGCTGTCGTTGATCACCACCTCGGCGACATTGCCCCGGTGGACCTCAGCCAGAAAATCCGAATAAGCCAACTTCGCCCGCGGCTGCCCGCTGCCGGACAGGTAGGTGGCCAGGGCAACCGTCACCAGTATAATGAACAGATAGAAGGTTAGATTACGAAAGGTTTTGTTCAATGTACCGGACCCTCCTTCCGAGGGAGCACCCCAGGACCACCCGCTGCCACCAACCTATCGGAAGGGGTCGGAAGGGTGCGAAACGACCCAGAGAACGACCAACTGCATCCTAAGGGTACCGGATAAGTTTATCACATTCAACCCGCAACAGCAACTCGAACCGGTTACGGGGTTGGGTCGCTTTCCCTGGGTTGCACGGTCAACCGCAGCCGGGGCCCCTCGGGCCCAGCGAGAAACCGCCGGTCCACCCGGAGCCCCACCACCCAGACCACCGCGTCCCCGGCCACCACCAGAGGAATCCGGCAGCGCTGTGGCCGGGGAACCTTGCTGTCCACAAAGAGGTCCTGGAGCTTCTTGCTGCCGGACATCCCCACAGGATAGATGCGATCCCCCGGCCGCCAGGTTCGCACCGCGAGAGGGCCAGGAAGCCGCTCCGGAGCGAGGTCCACGCGGCCGGGACCCGCAGGCCCCTCCCCGGGGGCATCCACCCATTCGGCCCGAAAGGAGACCCCGAGGGCCGGCACTTCCGTCTCGCCAGGCACCGCCAGGGGGACCGGCTCGGTCAGAGGGCCCTCCCCGGAGCCCGGCCCCGGGTCCGCCAGTGCGGCCCCGGGAGTCCGGCGGCGAAGGACGAGGACCTCCGGGCCCACCGCCGCGGTCAGCCCCCCGGGCAGGTCCCAGCGGCCCGCCCCCGCCCGGGCCCCCTGGAGGAGCGCCTCCACGTGCCGGAAGGGAAGGGAGACCCCAAGCCCCGCCGCCGCCAGACGAATCAGCCGCCGGCCCAGGGCGACGGGCAGCTGCCGGAGGGCCGCCAGGGGCAGGCTGGCCTCCTCCTCCCCCAGCCGGCACCCCCAGGCGGCCGCCGCCTCCGCGGTGGCTGCCGCGAGGTGGTCGTCTTCCTCCCGGGCCACCTCGGCCAGTTCCGCCAGCCGGTCCACCACCGCTGGATTGAACTGCCGGAGGAGCGGCAGCAGTTCGTGGCGCACCCGGTTCCGGACAAAATCCGGCGTCAGGTTGGTGGCATCCCAGCGGGGCACCACCCCGACCGCGGCGCAGAAGGCTTCGATCTCCCGGCGGGAGACCTCCAGGAGGGGCCGGATGACCGTAGTGCCGGGGGGCGCCGGCGGACCGAGGGGCCGGACGGGGCGGATCCCGGCGAGACCCCCGGGTCCGGTCCCCCGCAGGAGCCGGAGCAAGACCGTTTCCGCCTGGTCGTCCCGGGTGTGGCCCGTGGCCACCCGGTTGGCCCCCACCTCCCGGGCCAGCCGGGCCAGCTCCCGGTAGCGGGCCTGGCGCCCGGCGGCCTCGAGGCCCTTGCCTTCCGCCCGGGCCAGGGCCCGGACGTCCACCCGGCGGACGGTGCACGGGAGACCCAGGGACGCGGCCAGGTCCTCCACCCACCGGGCATCCTCGTCCGCTGCCTCGCCCCGGAGCCCGTGGTGCAGGTGGAAGAGATGGAGGGAGAACCCCCACTCCGGCGCCAGCCGGGCCAGGGCCAGGGCGAGGGCCGTGGAGTCCGGCCCCCCGGAGACCGCGACCAGGACCCGGTCCCCGGGCCGGACCATGTCGTACCGTCGGAGGGTTTGACGGACCTGCTCCAGCAACGCCGATCCCTTCCACAGGCAAGTTGTCCCTTCCACGGGGCAAATTGTCCCTTCCACGGGCAAGTTGTGCTGACGGGCAGGTTGTGACTGGGCCTCCCTGCTCCCTTTCGCCGCTGCCGCATCGGACCCCTGCCCCGGGGCCGACCGGGCCGGGGCATGCCGCGGGCCCAGCCAGCGGCCACGCAGGCGACTCAGCCGGCGAGGAGGTAGGCGGCAACCAGGCAGCAGAGAGCAAGGACCAGGCAGACCGGAACCACCCAGTCCTCCCCGGCAGCCGGCGCCCGGCCCCGCCCCCGCCCGGGGGTGGGGCACGCCCCGGCGTCTGCCCCCAGCGCCGCCCGGCCCGACGGGCGGCTCTTGCTTCTGCCCCTTCCCGGCCCCTGTCCCCGGTGGCCTTCCCGGGCCGCCCAGCCCGCCACCACCTGCTCCGCGGCGCCCCCGGTCAGGTGGGCGTGCTCCACCCGGACTACCCGACCGCCCTCGACCACCACCAGGGTCAGGTGCGCCTGCAGCCTCTCCACGGGCCTCCCACCTTTCCGGGGTCTCGGGCCTGGCTCATGGGTTCCGGACCGCCCGGCGGACGGGCACCGGTTCGCCAGGCCGTCGGGCCGCCCCGCTCCCCTCCGGGTCGCCGGCCTCTCCATCCCCGGCCAGGACGTAGGCAGCGAGAATGGTCATGTCGTCCTCCGGGCCGGCCACCTGCTCCAGAGCCCGGGCCAGGAGGGCTTCGGCCAGGGCCTCCGGGCGGTCGGGAAGCGGTCCCCTCTGCAGCGCCCGGATGAGCCACTCCCCTTCCCGCCGGCCTTCCCCCCTTACCTCCCAGACCCCGTCGCTGAGGAGCAGAATGCAGTCCCCCGGGTGGAGAACCCGTTCCTGCAGCTCCAGGGGCAGGGGTTCGACCACCCCCGCCGGCGGGGTCTCGGCCCGCAGGACCTGGACCCGGGTTCCCTTGCGGAGGAGCGACGGCGCCGCCCCCACCTTGGCGAAGTGGGCCCGGGCGGAGTGACAGTCGATGAGCACCACGTCCAGGGTCGGAAACCGGTCCCCGCCCTGCCGGAGCAGGAGACAGCTGTTGACGGTCTGGATCGCGCTCTCCAGCCGGTAGCCGGCCTTCAGCAAGGTCTCCAGGGCCTCCAGGGCCAGCCGGCTCTCCTCTGCAGCCTCCCGGCCCGCCCCCATGCCGTCGGAGAGCCCGAGGAGATAGCGGCCCTTTCCGAGGGGGACGGCCACGGTGCTGTCCCCCGACAGCAGGTGTCCCTTCTTGGCTACCCGGGCGGCGCCGGCGGAAACGGCCAGAGCCGGGCGCCCCTGGCTCCCGGGACCCCGGCGGGCGTCCCCGCCGGCCCGGATCTCCGCCGCCAACTGGTCCAGGAGCCGGGCCACGGCACCCAGATGCTCCCCGACCTCCTGGCGATGTTCCTGAAGCCGCCGCTCCCACTGCCGCCGGGCGTCGTGCAGGTCGTGGACCCCGTTCATCACCGCCGCGACCTCCGCAGGGTACCGGCAGAACCGGGCCAGGGCCGCCGGCGGCGTCCGGAGGGGAAGGGGTCCGTCGGCCTCGATCCCCCGCCAGAGCTGGCTGAAGGTCTGGTAGGTGCGGTGGAAATGCACCTCCCAGCACTGCCGTCTCAGTGCGCACCCCTGGCAGATCCGCTCGTGGACCTCGCCGATGATGGGAGCCAGGGCATCGGGCGCGGGTGCGGTCGCCGCGGCTTCCCTCGCCCCCGCCGTGGCCTCCCGGGCCCCCGCTGCCGCGGCCTCCCTGACCCCTGCCGCCGGCACCGCCCGGCTGATGTTCCAGAGCACCTGGGCCAGCGCTTCCAGGGGCCCGGGGAGGGCGCCGGAGTCGCCCTCCCCGGGGCTTCCCGCCGCCAGGGGGGGCGCCACCGCCACCCCCGGGGCGGCGGGCCGCCTGCCGGCCCAGAGGAGGTGGGGCCGCAGCCTGGGCCAGAAGGGCGCGGCGAGGGCCAGGCCTGCCAGGGCAGCCCCGGCGCCCCCGCCGGGCCCGGCCGCCAGCCCCGGGTCATAGACGGAGAGGAGCACAAAGGTGAGCCCGTACCCGAGGACCACTCCCAGCCGCCCGGCCATCCGGCAGCCGCCCGCGGCCAGGCCCGCGGCA
>QGUP01000089.1 GCA_003242505.1 Bacillota bacterium | reverse complement strand
CTGATGAGGAGGCGACCGCCCACACCCTGGAGGTGCTCCGGGAACTCCGGGCGGTTCACGTGGTCTGCGACGAGCCCCAGGTGGGGTCAGGCTGCGTTCCCCGGGTCGTCGCCGTCACCCACCCGGCCCTGGCCATTGTCCGCTTCCACGGCCGCAACCTGGCCACCTGGTACAAAAAGGGGGAGACCTCCGCGGACCGGTTCGACTACCTCTACTCCCGGGAGGAACTGGCGGAGATGGTGCCGGAGGTGCAGCGGCTGGCCGGGGAGGCGGAGGAGGTCCACCTCCTGATGAACAACAACCGGAGCAACTACGCGGTGCGCAACGCCCTGGACATGATGGAACTCCTGGGCCTGCCCACCCCGCCCCGGGACCACCGGGGGGTGCCGGCGCCCCCGTCCGCCGGGCCAGGCCAACTCCGGCTGTTCTGAAGCCTGTTGCTGAAGCCTGTTGCGCGGATGCAACGATTTGCCCCGCTGCCGCCCCCGGATCGTTGCATCAACATATTAATCAAATTGCAAAACAATTCACTTGTGCTTCATACCCACCCGCGCTACAATGGGTGGTGCCCATCCGACCCTGCCGGAAGCGGCAAGCCGAAGGGGTTCCATCTTCGTGCTTCCTGTCTCTCCGTGCTGGTACCCCGAGATGGTTCCGTGATGGTTCCGGACGAGACGGTTCCGGAATGGCTCCGAGCAGCGGCGCTTCCTTGCTGGCCAGGCGGCGGGTGGAGCCGGCGGCGGTCTGGCCGCGACGGGGGTGTGGCACATGGCAAAGGTCCTGCCGCTGGCGCTTGGGCCCAGGAAGCGCCAGCCGGCGGCCGGTGGCAACGAGGCCGACGCCGGCCTGGTCCGGCGGCTGCAACGGGGGGACGAGGCCGCCCTGGTCCAGGTGATGGAGCGGTACGGCCCAGCCATCCTGGCCTATACGTATCGGATTGTGGGGGACAGGCTCCTGGCGGAGGAGATCCTCCAGGACACGATGCTGAAGGTCTGGCAGCAGGCCAGGCTCTTCCGGATGGACGGCCACCTGAAGGCGTGGCTCTTCAAGGTGGCCAGGAACAACGCCATCGACTACAAGCGCCGGAAGCGGCCGGTGGAGGAAGAGCTCGGCCCGACCCTGCCGGCGCCGACCCAGCGCCCGGATCGGGAGGCGGAGCGGGCCTGGGTCGCGGCCCGGATCGACGCCGCGCTCACCGCCCTCCCCCTGGTCTACCGGGAGGTGGTGGAACTGCGGTACTACCACCAGCTCGACTACCAGGAGATCGCGGAGGTCCTGGGCATCCCCCTGGGAACGGTGAAGAGCCGGATCTCCTACGCCCTCAAGCGGCTCCCCCGGCTGCTCCGGGACCAGGGGATCGATCAGTACCTGCTGGACCCGTGACGGTACCTGCTGGATCTGTGGCCGGACCAGGGGACGCCAGTGGGGACGATCCCTCTCCGGTGCCGCGCCCCGGGCCCGGGCGGTGCCAGGGGAGTCCCGTGCTATAATGGTTGCGAATGCCCCGGGAGGAGTCCGGCCGATGGTCAGACAAGCCTTCAACCTGCCGAACCTGATCACCCTGCTGAGGATCCTGCTGATACCAGCCTTTCTCCTGGTGCTCCTCAGCCGGATTCCTTCCGGGGAGCTGTGGGCTTCGGCCCTCTTCGTGGCCGGGGCGATCAGCGACGATGTGGACGGGTACATCGCCCGGCGGCGGGGCCAGGTGACCGTCTTCGGGAAGCTGATGGACCCCCTGGCGGACAAGCTGCTGGTGGCCGCCGGGCTGGTGGCCCTGGTGGAGCTCGGGGTGCTCTCCACCTGGGTGGTCCTGGCCATCCTGGGCCGGGAGTTCGCCGTCACGGGCCTCCGGGCCCTGGCCGCAGCCGACGGCGTGGTCATCGCCGCCAGTCCTCTGGGGAAGGTGAAGACCGCCCTCCAGGTGGTGGCGATCCTGACGGTGCTGATCGGTTCCCGGCAAGACCTGGGTCTGATCCGGCAGGCGGCGCCGTGGGCGATGGCCCTGGCGGTGGCCGCCACCCTGGTCTCCGGCGTGGACTACGGCTGGCGGTACTTGCGGGCTGCCCAGGCCCGGTGAGGAGGTGCGGCGGCGGTGAGCGGACGGGCGGTGATCGTCTCCGCGGGCCGGGTGACGGACCCGGAGCGGCTCCGGGCCCGGCTCCGCCCCCGCCCGGACGACCGGGTGATCGCGGCGGACGGCGGCCTGGCCCTCGCGCTGGCCATGGGCCTCCGGCCGGAGCGGGTGGTGGGGGACTTCGACTCCCTCCCCGGGGAGCGCTGGCCGGAGGTGGAGCGGCTCGGCGCCGAGGTGGTCCGGGTGCCCCGGGAGAAGGACGAGACCGACACGGAACTCGCCATCCGCACCGCCCTCGCCTGGGGGTGCACCGAGATCGTCCTGGTGGGGGGCGTGGGCAGCCGGCTCGACCACTCCCTGGCCAACCTCTTCATGCTGGCCTCCCTCCCCCCGGGGGTGCGGGGGATGCTCCTGGACGAGCAGAACGAGATCCACTTCCTCCGGTCCGGGGAGGAGGTCCGGCTCCCGGCCCGGCCCGGGGCGTACCTCTCCCTCGTGCCCCTCACCCCGGAGGTGACGGGGGTGGAGGCCGCAGGGGTGCGCTGGCCCCTCCAGGGGGCCCGGCTCATCTGGTCGGCCAGCCTGGGGGTCTCCAACGAGTTCACGGCCCCGGAGGCCCGGGTCCGGGTGGGGAGCGGCTGCCTGGCGGTGGTGGTTGCGGAGGAGTGAGGACCTGGGCGCCTGCCCCCGGGCAGGCCCCTTGCCGTGCGCCGTGCCGTGGGGGAGGATTTCGCCCCCGCGGGCCGAAGGAAATGACGGCATGGGTTTGCCCCCGGGTCGGGGCGGCCGGGGCGCCGGCGGCCCGGTCCGGGGGCTGGAAGTGAGGTCGTGGGCATGGAAAAGGTGTACAATTCGGTCCCCAAGGTCGATTACTTCTTCATGGGCGGGTCTTCCACATTCTCGATCCGGTTCCCCGAGGACCTGGCGGCTCCCGGGGTGCAGGTGGTGGAGCGGAAGCTGGTCTTCCGCACCCCCTACGGCGAGAGCCCCATCATGAAGCTTTTTGAAGTGGACGGCAAGCTCGTGCTGACCACCAAGATGCACGGCCGCCGGCTGGGGGTGAGCCGGGCTGACAGCTCCCGGCAGGTCTTCTGGGTCGCCCGGGAGGCCGGGGTGAAGCGGATCCTCGCCGAGGGCGGCGCCGGCGCCATCAACCACCTGCTGGAGCTCCGGGACCTGATCCTATGCCACGACTACATCGACCTCAGCCTCCGCCGGGACGTGGAGCTGGGCGGGCCCCACCTCCTGGTGATGCGGGACCCGGTCTGCCCCCAGCTCCGGGAGCTGCTCTACGAGGTCGCCGCGGCCCAGATCCGGGCCAAAGGGGATGGCCGGCGGCTCTTCCGCCGGGGGATCTACGCGGTCACCGACGGCCGGCACTGGGAGAGCCGGGCGGAGGTGCAGATGCTCAAGCAGATGGGGGCTGACGTGGTCGGCCAGTCCCTCTGCCCGGAGGTCTACCTGGCCCGGGAGATCGGCGCCTGCTACGGGCGGATCGATATGATCGTCAATTACGCCGAAGGCATCGTTGAGGACTGGAAACACGAGGACCTGAAAGATATCTTCTATAATGAAGCGCACTTTATCGGCCAGATCATGCTGGAGGCCCTCCGCCGGGTCGACCTGAACCGGACCTGCCAGTGCGCGGACCTCAAGAAGCCCACGCTGCTGGTGGATCGGGAGTACGCCGAGGGCTAGCGGCGGCAAAAAGGAGGATTCCGGGTGATCGAACGGCACGTTCAGGCCTCCGAGCTGCGGGACCTGGTGGAGAAGGTGGCCGCCGGCGAGCGGCTCACCCGGGAGGACGGCTACCGGATCGCCCGCAGCAAGGACCTGCTCACCATCGGCTATATGGCCGACCTGGCCCGGCGGCAGCGGGTGGGGGATAAGGTTTACTTCATCAATAACTACCATATTAACCACACCAACATCTGCTACGCCGGGTGCAAGTTCTGCGCCTTCGCCAAGCCCCGGAAGGACCCCGAGGCTTACACCATGGCGATTGAGGAGATTGAGCGGGAGGCGGAGAAGGCCCGGGCCCTCGGGGCGACGGAGATCCACGTGGTCGGCGGCCTCAACCCCTACCTGCCGTACCAGTACTACCGGGACGTGATCCGGGCCATCCGCCGGGTCCACCCCACCGCGTGCATCCAGGCCTACGACGCGGTGGAGATCGAGTTCATCGCCCGGGTGGCCCGGAAGTCCATTCAGGAGGTGCTGGAGGACCTCCGGGAGGACGGCCTCACGGCCCTTCCCGGCGGCGGCGGCGAGATCTTTGCCGAGCGGGTCCACCAGGCCCTCTACCCCGGCAAGATCGGCAAGGAGAAGTACCTGGAGGTCCACCGGATCGCCCATCGGATGGGGATCCGGTCCAACTGCTCCATCCTCTACGGCCACATCGAGACACCGGAGGAGCGGGTCGACCACATGCTCGCCCTCCGGGAGCTGCAGGACGAGACCGGAGGGTTCCTCGCGTTCATCTCCTTCCCCTACCATCCGGAGAACACCCCCCTCACCCGGGAGATGCTGGCCGCGGGGCAGGTGCCCCACCCCACCACGGGGATGGACGACCTCCGGCACCACGCCCTGGCCCGGCTGCTCCTGGACAACATCCCCCACATCCGGATCTTCTGGATGGCGGTGGGGATGAAGATGGCCCAGACTGCCCTCTACTGGGGGGTCAACGACCTGGACGGCACCGTGCGCCGGGAGCGGATCATCCACGACGCCGGAGCCACCACCGCCCAGGAGGCGGACAAGGAGGAGATGGTCTACCTGATCCGGCAGGCCGGCCGGATCCCGGTGGAGCGGGACACCCTCTACAACGAACTGCGGGTCTACGACCCGGCGGCGGTCTGAGGGAGGCGAGGGGATGGCGGGCGTGGAAAGCTGGGCCGGCGCTGCCGCGGCCCTGGCCCGGAGCCCCGAGGCCGAGGCGGTCTGGCGGCTGGGGCCGGTGCGGCTCGGTTACATCGACTACCTCAACACCCTGCCAGTCTACTACGGCATCGAGAAAGGGATCATCGACCTGCCCGTCGCGATCAAGAAAGGGGTGCCGGCGGAGCTCAACCGGCTCTTCCTCGCCGGTGGTCTGGACATCACCCCCATCTCTTCCATCGAGTTCGCCCGGCACGCCGACCAGTGCATCCTCCTCCCGGACCTGTCCATCAGCGCCGACGGCCGGGTGGGGAGCATCTTCCTCTTTACCCGGAAGCCCATCCGGGAGGTGCGGCGGGTGGCCCTCACCTCCCACTCCGCCACCTCGGTGGTGCTGACCCGGATCCTCCTCCGGGAGCTGTACGGGGTGGAGCCCGAGTACCTGACCATGGATCCGGACCTGGGCGCGATGCTGGCGGTGGCCGATGCGGCGCTTATCATCGGCGACGCGGCGATCATCACCGCCTACCTGGTGGCCCAGGGGGAGTACCCCGGGGTGGAGGCCCTGGACCTGGGGGCGGAGTGGAAGCGGCTGACGGGCTACCCCATGGTCTACGCCCTCTGGGTGATCCGCCGGGACTTTGCGGACCGGAGCCCCGACGGGATCCGGCTGGTGGCCCGGCTCCTCCAGGAGAGCCAGGCCTATGCCTGGTCCCGGCCCCAGGAGCTGATCGCAGAGGGCGTCCGGCGCCGGGGGCTCCCGGAGCCCGTGGTGGCGGAGTACTTCCAGCTCATCCGGCACGAGTTCGGCCCCCGGTATCGGGAGGGGCTGCGGATCTTCCTGGAGTACGCCCAGCGCCTGGGCGAGCTGGACCGGGTCCCCGAACTTGTGGTGTGGGGGGAGTAACGTGACCCTGGCGACCCTGGCGGAGATCACGCCGATCCTGGAGAAGGTCTACGAGGGCAAGCGCCTCACCTTTGAGGACGGCGTGGCCCTCCTCAAGAGCCCGCACCTTCTGGAGATCGGTGCAGCGGCGGACTACGTCCGGCGAAAGCTCCACCCGGACAACACCGTCACCTTTATCATCGACCGGAATATCAACTACACCAACGTTTGCGTCGCCCAGTGCAGCTTCTGCGCCTTCAAGCGGAACGTGGGCGACCCCGAGGGGTACGTGCTCCCCTGGGAGGTCATCGACGCCAAGTGCCAGGAACTGAAGGAGCAGGGGGGCACCCAGGTCCTCCTCCAGGGCGGCCTCAACCCGGCCCTGAAGCTGGACTACTACCAGAAGCTCATCGACCGGATCCAGTCCAAGTGGGGGCTGACGGTCCACGGCTTCAGCCCCGCGGAGATCTGGTACCTGGCCAAGATCTCCCGGCTCTCGGTCCGGGACACCCTCCTGGCCCTCAAGGAGGCGGGCCTCCGGTCGATCCCCGGGGGCGGCGGGGAGATCCTCGACGACCGGGTGCGGTCGATCATCGGGAAGGGCAAGGTGCTGACGGACCAGTGGTTTGAGGTGATGGAGACCGCCCAGGAGCTGGGGATGAACACCACCGCCACCATGATGTACGGCCACATCGAGACCCTCGAGGAGCGGGTCATGACCCTGATCCGGATCCGGGAGTCCGCGGACAAGTACCACGGGTACTCGGCCTTCATCCACTGGGACTTCCAGCCGGAGAACACGGCCCTGGGGGAGGAGATGGCCCGGCATCCGGACAAGTATCACCTCGGCACCGGCCTGGAGTACCTGAAACTGCTGGCCGTGGCCCGGCTGATCCTCGACAACATCCCCAACCTCCAGGTCTCCTGGGTGACCCAGGGGCCCAAGCTCGCCCAGGTGGCCCTCCACTTCGGCGCCAACGACTTCGGCGGCACGATGATGGAGGAGAACGTCGTCTCTGCCGCGGGGACCACCTACCGGGTCACCCCGCCGGAGGCGGTGCGGCTCATCCGGGACGCCGGCTTCACCCCCGCCAAGCGCGACACCTTCTACAACATTCTCGAACGCTACTGAGGGGGAGCTAAGGACTCGGGCCGCCCGGCCAAGGGCGGCCCTCGCTGCAGTCCGGGAGGGTGGTCGGTCCGATGCGGGTTGCCGTCTTCACCGACAGCTACGAGCCCTACGTCAGCGGCGTGGTCCGGTCCATCCAGACCTTTGCCCGGGAGCTGGCCGCCCTGGGCTGCGAGACCTTCATCTTCGCGCCCGCGTACCCGGGCCACCGGCAGGGCGGCCCGACCCTCTTCCGGTTTGCGTCCCTGCCGGCGCCCACCCACCCGCAGTTCCGCCTCGCGATCCCCCTCTCCTGGCGGCTGGGCCGCACCCTGCGGGAGCTGCGGTGCGACCTGGTCCACGTCCACTCCCCGTTCCTCATGGGGATGCTGGGGGCCCACTACGCCCGGCGGCTGGGGCTCCCCCTGGTCTTCACCTTCCACACCTTCTACCACCAGTACGTCCACTACGCGCCCCTGCCCCGGTGGCTGACCGAGCCCCTGACCACCCGGTGGGTCCGGGACTTTGCCGCCCGGTGCGACCTGGTGGTGGCCCCCAGCACTGCGGTCGCCAGCTACCTGCGGGGGCTGGGGGTGGAGGTGCCGGTGGAGGTCATCCCCATGGCGCGCAGCCACGTCGCCCGCCAGCAAGGAGGGGATCAACTCCGAGGTACGCGGCATCTTTCAAAAAAAAAA
>QGUP01000088.1 GCA_003242505.1 Bacillota bacterium | reverse complement strand
GTTCAACCGGCTTCGGTCGCCCGACTGGATCTTCCCCGGCCAGACACTCCTCATCCCGGTGATGCCCCACTAAGACAAGGAGGCACCGGTTCGGCGGACGAACCGGTGCCTCTGCGTCTGCCCCGGGGCTCCCCTCCGCCCTGGAGGCCCGGGCGAGCAGGCGCTCCATGCGCAGTGGGGTCACGGGTCTCCCAGGGGAAAGCTGCGGGTGATGTCCCACCGTCCCCGGCCCCGGAGCAGGTGGATCCGGTCCACCCAGACCCGGCCCCGGGGGTACCACCCCTGGAGGAGCTGCCGGGCCAGCTGGTAGTCTTCGGGGGTCAGGTGGTCGGCCACCGTCAGGTGCGGGGTGTAGCCGGCCCCCTCGTACTTCTCGTTGAGGGTCTCGACATAGCCTGCCAGGGATTCCACCAGGTCGTGGTGCAGGTCCAGGAGAGGCTGGCAGGGGACCACCGGGATGTAGATCACGCTGGTGCCGAAGGAGGCCAGCCCGGCCAGTTCCAGTTCGAAGGGCTGGTGCCGGGCGCAGACCTCTTCCAGGATCTCCGCGACCCAGGCGCCGGTGCCCCGGAAAAGGAACGGGGACTTGACGGTGATGTGCGGCGGCCCGCTGGCGTGGAGCACCGGGTGCTGCCGCCTGAGGGCCATCACCTGCCGGCGCAGGTCCGGGGGCGGCAGGACCACGATGCCATAGGCGTAGACGGGTCGGGACAAGGGCGACGACCTCCCCGGGTCCTTCACTCCATTCTGCCCCGGGGCGGCCCATCCCTCCTGAGCCGGTGCTCCTGTCCGGTGCAACTCCCCCTTGCGCGCCGGGGCGGAACCTGGTAAGATAAGTTCAAAGGATTGTATCGGGGTTGGGTCACAACAAAATAGGCGCCCATGGTGATGAGTCCCGCTGCTCCATTTCGGGTTTCGTCCCAAGAACTCCGAGTGCGAACGGTACCCGGGCTCGTAGCCTGGGTACCGTTTCTACGTCCGGGGGCCCCCGCTGCAATCCTCCAATCTGGGGAGGAAGGAACCGATGACCAAGACCCTGTATGTCGGCAACCTGCCCTGGGCCACCACCGAGGAGGAGCTGGTCGCAGCTTTCTCCCAGTACGCCCACGTGGTCTCGGCCCGGATCATCACCGACCGGGAGACGGGGCGCTCCCGGGGCTTCGGGTTTGTGGAGGTGGCGGCGGAGGACGCGGAAGCGGCCATCGCGGCCCTCAACGGCACCCTGCTCGGCGGCCGGCCCATCACCGTGAACGAGGCCCAGCCCCGGCAGCGCCGGTTCTGAGCCTGTCCTGAGCCCGCGAACGAAAAGAACCCACCTGCCCGCAGGTGGGTTCTCCTTTTTCGGCGCGCCCTCCTCGGCGCGCCCTCCAGGAGCGGGCCCGGAGCGGCTCCTGGCCCGCTAGCTCTGCCGGTCACCCGCCAGCCCTGCCGGCCAGCCGCCGGCCCCGCCGGTTAACCGCCGGCCCCGCCGGACCAGTAGGACTCCGGCAGCGTGGCGGCGATGCCGATGGTGACTAGGAGTATCAGCAGGGCCGCGATCCAGAACTGGGGGACCAGGGCGCTCCACACCGCCGACCGGCGCCGGAAGGCCAAGGCGATGAGGCCCAGGACCATCAGAATCGCCGCGAAGCCCCCCGGCCAGGTGACCTGCCGCGGCCAGCCGAAGGAGCCGAAGTCCATCCTCCGCCTGCCTCCTTCGCCAGGGAATCGGCCGGTACTGGCCGTCAACCGTCAATATCCATTTTCTTAGAATACCGCGGAACCGGGCCCGCGTCCATCGGTCTGCCCCGGCGCCGGGACCGGCAGGGCTTCAGCCCCCCGGACGGTGAGGGCAGTGGTGCCCGCGAACAGGAGGAAGACCACGGTGGCGGTGAAGACCCCGGCCCAGCCCACCGAGTCCCGGAGCTGGCCGAAGAACGGCGGGGCCAGGATGCCGCCCATCTGGCTGACGATGTAGTAGAGCCCGGTGTACGCGCCGGTCTGCCCGGGCGGGGCCAGCTGCACCAGGGCCGGGTAGGCCTGGACCACCATCAGGCTGTGGCCCGTGCCGGCCACCAGGAGGGCGAGCCGCAGGGGCCAGGGGTTGTCCGCCACCGCACCGGCGCTCCCGGCCAGCCACACCGCCGCCACCCCGAGGGCCATCAGGGCCGCGCCCATGGCCATGGTCGGCCGCCGGCCGATCCGGCCCCCGAGCCACCCTGCCGGGAGGGCGAAGAGCAGGAGGGCCCCGGTGAAGAAGAGAAGGGAAAAGGTGGCGCCCCCCTCGTCCATCCCCAGGTGCTGGGTGGCGAAGGTGGTGAACCAGGTGCTGGTCCCCTGAAAGGCCCCGGACCAGAAGGCCACCGCCAGCAGCAGCCGCCGGGCCTGGGGGTCCACCAGTCCCCGGGCGAGGCTGCGGGCCGCGGCCCAAAGCCCCTGGGGCCGCTCCTCCTCCGGGACCCCGCCCTGGGGCTCCGCCGGCTCCCGGATGCCGAAGAGGAAGACCAGGGCCACCGCGACCAGGAGGCCGGCGGCCCCGAAGAAGGGCAGCCGGGGGTCCCGGGGGTAGAGCTGGCTCGCCATGAGGAAGGCCAGGGCGCCTCCCAGCGCGCCCATCCAGTTGATGATGCCGTTGGCCTGGCTGCGCAGGTGGGGCGGGATGACGTCGGGCATCAGGGCGACGGTGGGGGACCGGAAGGAGGCCATGGCCAGGTTGAGGCCCACCGCGGCGCCGACCAGGGGCCAGAGGCCGGCCTCCCGGGCGAAGGGGATCAGGGCCAGGAAGAGCGCGGCCACCGGGGCGCCAGCGGCCAGGTACGGCACCCGGCGGCCCAGCCGGGTCCGGGTCTGGTCCGAGAGGGCGCCGACATAGGGTTGCAGGGTGAGGCCCAGAAAGTTGTCCATGGCCATCAGCAGGCCGACCACCAGGCCGGATGCGATCCACTCCTGGTAGTAAAGGGTCACAAAGGAGTCGTAGAGCGGCCAGACCACCGAAATGGACATGAAGCCGAGGCCCAGCAGGAACACCCGCAGCCAGAACACGGGCGCGCCCCCTTTCCACTCCTTCTGTCGGACGATTGCGATGCCTGCACTTCCCATTCCCTTCTGACCTGGGAGATTCCTTCCGGCCGGGCGGCGGCACCGGGAGGGGGAGAGGATGGAGCATCGGACAGGGAGCTTCCGGGGCCGGGGCGGTCTCACCATCTTCTACCAGTGCTGGCGGCCCCGGGGACCTGCGGCGGCGTCGGCGTCGGGGTCGGCAGGACCGGGCCCCGGCGGCCGGTCCCCGGCGCCGGTGGCAGTGGCCCACGGCCTCAGCGAGCACTCCGGCCGGTACGCCCACCTGGCGGCCTACCTGGTGGAGCGGGGGCACCCGGTCTGGGCCCTGGACCACCGGGGCCACGGCCGGTCCGGGGGCGTGCGGGTGTACGTCGATCGGTTCGAGGACTACCTCGAGGACCTCCGCCGGTTCCTGGACCTGGTACGGAGGGAGGAGGGCCGGGCCCCGGTGCTGGTGGGGCACAGCATGGGCGGGCTCATCGCCCTGGCCTACGGCCTCACCCGGCCGGAGGACCTGGCCGGGCTGGTGCTGTCGTCCCCATGGCTCGGGCTGCGGCTCCGGCCGCCCCTGCCCCTCCGGCTCCTGGTCCCGGTGCTGAGCCGGGTGGCGCCCCGGCTGCCGGTTCCCAACGAGGGCCTTCTCCAGTACGTCTGCCGGGACCCGGAGCTGCTCCAGCAGTACCAGACGGATCCCCTCCGGGCCCGCACCGCCACCCCCCGGTGGTACGCAGAGGCCCTCCGGACCCAGCGGTGGGTGGTGCGCCGGGCGGCGGAGTTGCGGGTGCCGGTGCTCTTCCTCGTGGCCGGGGACGACCGGCTGGTGGACGTGGAGACCACCCGCCGGGTCTACCAGTCGGTGCCGGGGCCCAAGGAGTGGCGATTCTACCTGGACATGTACCACGAGGTTTTCAACGACCCCGACCGGCAGCGGGTCTTTGCCGACCTCCACCGCTGGCTGGTGGAGCAGGGGCTGGCAAATTGACATCCTGATCTCCGGGAAAAAAGTTGTCGGAAACCCGTGCGAGGAACTCTGGCGGCGCATGGGCCCGCTGGGCCGGGAGAAGTGGAGGCGGCCTGATGCAGCACTTTCCCTGTGTCTGCGGAGAGCGTAGCACGGCTGTGGCCGGGTTTGTGCCTGCCGGAGTCCCATGTTACACTGGGAACCGAAACTTCGCCTTTTGGACGCACGCCTCCGGCGTGCGCCGAACGGGTGGCGCAGTATCCTAGTCAGCATCCCTTGCTCTGAAGACGGGCCTAAAAATCCGTCGCGGGCACAGTCGATGAAGCCCCTGGTGCTGGCTGCCGATGCCCAATCGGGGGTTGGTGCTGGGGGAGAAGGGCGGCAGGGCGATCCGCAACGGCATGCGGGCGTGGACCCTGCCCCCGTGGAGGCCTTCGTGCGTCGTCCCTGTACCCAGCGCGCAGGTGTGCGACGGCGAAGTGAACACCTGCATGCGGTACCCGGCATGGCGGGTGCTGTGTGCAGCGTAGCCTGCCTTGAGCGGTGGCGGACGGATGAGCGCCATGGCGCTGCGCTGCGGTGGCCACTGCGGCGGAGCGCTGCTCTGAAACCGCTGCTGCAAAAGAGGCTAGGAGCGAGGGAGAGCTGTCGAGGAAAGCTCCTAGGCTGTTCCGGTAGACGGAGGTCCACCGGGGATTACAGTGTGGTCTAAGTGGTAATCCAGCCCTGCTGGTGGCGACACGGCAGCGCCGGCCTTAAAGGGAAACCACCAGTGCAGCGATGCCTGGCGGCTGGCGGGGAAATCCTGCTGGACCTTAAGCCACAAAGTCTACCCGGTGGGCTGCCACCCGGAGGAAAAGGGGGAGGGCGGAGGCCCTCCCCTGAATTTGAATCCTGCGGCCTTCCTGACCGGCGGTATCCCGAGAGCGACAGGTGAGGTCGATTTGGGCAGTACGCGGCGGAATGGCGCGGCGGCCGGGCTGACCCAGGCGGTCAAGATAGGGGTGGCGGTCTTCTGCTCCGCTACGGTGCTCTACTACTTCTCCGAGACCGCCATGACCCAACTTCACGTTGCCCTGGCCCTCCCGCTCCTCCTCGTCATCATCGGCGTCGGCGTGCTGATGGACATGCTGGGCACCGCGGTGGCGGCCGCGGACGAGCCGCCCTTCCACGCCATGGCCGCCAAGCGGCTGCCCGGGGCCCGGCAGGCCATCTGGCTCCTGCGCCGGGCTCCGGTGGTCGCCTCCTTCAGCAACGACATCGTCGGGGACATCGCCGGCACCATCAGCGGGGCGGCGGCGGCCACCATCGCCTACCAGACCGCCCGGTGGCTGGCGGCCCAGCAGGAGCCGCCCCAGTGGCTGGCCGATCTCACCGGCGTGGTGGCGGTGGGCCTGGTCGCGGCCCTCACCGTCGGCGGCAAGGCGGCGGGCAAGACCCTGGCGATCCACCAGCCCAACGCGGTCATCCACCGGGCCGGCCGGATGCTGGCCTGGCTGGAGCGGGTGACCGGCTGGGAGTTCACCGCCAACGGCCGGGGCAGCCGGCGCCGGGGCCGCTGAGGGGCACCCGGGGGGAAGGCGCCGGCCCACAGACCCAGGCGCGCACGAAAGCGGCAGGTGCCTCCGCTGCGGAGGGCACCTGCCGCTCTTGGTTTGTGTGCCGGTCTTGCGGCTGGTGTTCTGGTCCTTTGCTCCGGGGCCGGTCCCGCGGCGGGTGCCCGCGTCCCCTTGCCTGGGCTGCGGTCCCTCCCCGGGCTCCTTAACCCTGGCCTGCCTGCCGCTCGGCCAGGCCCGCCGCGGCCATGGCCCGGAAGGCCTCCTCCGCGGCGGCCAGGGTCTCGTCCAGGTCGGCCTGGGTGTGGGGGATCTGGACGAACCAGGCCTCGAACCGGGAGGGGGCGAGGAGGATGCCCCGCTCCAGCATCTCCCGGAAGAACCGGCCGAAGAGCTCCGGGTCGGAGGTCGACGCGGTGGCGTAATCCCGCACCGGCACGTCGGTGAAGAAGAGGGTGAAGCCCGAGGCCATCCGGTTCAGCTGCAGCTTGAAGCCGTAGCTCCGGCCGATGCGCAGGAGGTTGTCCGCAAGGTAGGCCGCCTTCCGGTCCAGGTCCTCATAGACCCCGGGCCGGCCGAGGATCTCCAGGGCCTTGAGGGCCACCCGCACCGAGAGGGGGTTGCCGGCCAGGGTGCCCGCCTGGTAGGCCGGCCCCAGGGGCGCCACGTAGTCCATGATCTCCGCCCGGCCGCCGTAGGCCCCCAGGGGCAGCCCGCCGCCGATGGCCTTCCCCAGGGTGGTGAGGTCCGGCTCCACCCCCAGGAGGTTCTGGGCCCCGCCGTAGCAGACCCGGAAGGCGGTGATGATCTCGTCGAAGATGAGAAGCGCCCCGTACTTGTGGGTGAGCTCCCGCACCCCTTCCAGGAACCCCGGCTCCGGCCAGACGATGCCCATGTTGCCGCAGATGGGCTCGATCAGCACCGCCGCGACCTGCGGGCCCCAGACCTCCATCGCCTGGGCCAGGGCCGCCAGGTCGTTGTAGGGGACGGTGATCACCTCCTGGGCGGTGCTGAGGGGGATGCCCGCGCTGTCGGGCTGGCCCAGGGTGGCCGGGCCCGACCCGGCCTTGATCAGGGCGAAGTCCGAGTGGCCGTGGTAGCACCCCTCGAACTTGATCACCTTCGGCCGGCCGGTGTAAGCCCGGGCGACCCGGACCGCGGACATGACCGCCTCGGTGCCCGTCGAGACGAACCGGACCTTCTCCAGGGAAGGGATCGCCGCGTGGAGCCGCTCCGCCAGCTCCACCTCGTAGGGGGTGGCGGTGCCGTAGAGGGTGCCGTCCCTGGCGGCGGCCGCGATGGTCTCCACGATCTCCGGATGGGCGTGGCCGAGGATGCCCGGGGCGAAGGCCGCCAGGTAGTCGATGTACCGGTTGCCGTCCACGTCCCACATGTAGGCGCCCTCGGCCCGGCGGATGAAGATGGGGTGGGGGAGCCCCACGGCCCCGTAGGACCGGGAGGGGCTGTTCACCCCGCCGACGATCCGCCGGAGCGCCCGTTCGTAGTACTGAGCCGACTGCTGGTAGGTGCGCACCGAACCCGCCTCCTTCTCGCAAGCCGCACCCGCTCCGTCGCCCAGTGTACCGCCCCCGGGGCCCACCTGGCAAGGCGTGGAGGAGTCCGGAGCCGAGTTGCCGAACTTCCTTGGCATCGTAGGGGGTGAGGCCGGTGGAGCGGCTGAAGGTGGCCGTGATGGGGGCCGGCGCGGTGGGCGGGTACTTCGGCGGCCGGCTGGCCCTGGCGGGCCACGAGGTGCACCTGGTCGCCCGGGGAGAGCACCTCCGGGCCCTGCAGGCGGAGGGGCTCCGGGTCCGGAGCGCCCGGGGGGACTTCCACGTCCGGGTCCATGCTACCGGGGATCCCCGGGAGGTGGGGCCCGTCGACCTCCTGCTCTTCACCGTCAAGACCTACGACCTGGAGGCCGCGGCGGAGGCGGCCCGGCCCATGGTCGGCCCACAGACGCTGGTCCTGCCCCTCCAGAACGGGGTGGACGCCCCGGACTACCTGGCCCAGGTCTACGGCCCCGAGCGGGTGCTGGGCGGGTCCTGCCGGATCGAGGTGACCGTCGCCGCCCCGGGGGTGATCGAGCACCCCAGCCCCCTGGCCAGCAT
>QGUP01000519.1 GCA_003242505.1 Bacillota bacterium | reverse complement strand
GCCCTACATTGCCTATCACCTGCCCGGGGCCCGGGTAGTGCCCATCATCCTCCACCGGGGCGTCACCGTGGCCGAGGCCCGGCGGCTGGCCGGGGCCCTGGCGACCCGGATCGGCCCCGGCGCGGTGCTCATCGGCTCCGTCGACTTCTCCCATTACCTCCCCCGGGCCGAGGCCGCAGCCCGGGACCGGGAGACCCTGGCGGCCATCGGCTGCCGGGACTGGGACACCCTCCTGGCCATGGGAAACGACCATCTGGACTCTCCGGCCACGGTGGCGGTGGTCTTCATGGCCATGGCCGCGGCGGGGGCCGGGGAGCCGGAACTGGTGGCCCACGCCAACTCCGGGGACCTGGTGGGCAGCGACGGGGTCGAGACCACCAGCTACCTGGTCTTCCAGTTCCGCCGGGTCTTACGGTGAACGCCCATCAACCTTACCCGCCACGGGCTGCACCGCCGTCTCTGATGCCAGGCCGCTGCCCTGGGCCCGGGGCGGGGGCACTCGACAGGGGAACCCGGGAGGGAACCCGAGTGGCCAAGGTCTGGGTGCAGATCTGCGCATCCAATCCCTTTGCCGGGCGGTCTGACCTACTGGGGCCCCTGGAAGCCGACGGGGATCGATACCACATTCTCCGGGTCGGCTGCCTGGACCGCTGCACCGCCTGTGCCCGGCAGCCTTTTGCCCTGGTGAATGGGATCCTGGTGACCGCCAGGAGCTGCGAGGAACTGGCCGAGCACGTCCGCCGGATGCCGCCGTTGGGGGCGCCGCCCCGCAGATGACGCCCCGGTGCCCGCCGCGCTGGCATTCGCCTGCCGCCGTCGTTTATTTTCTTGATGAAATAGAAGGATATTTGGATTTTGCGTATAAGGATCATCTTACTACATTTTTCGACCAGTAAGCAGGCCGGCGCGGGAGGGGAGAGAGGGCCAGTGGACCTGGAGGCGATTGAGCGGGCGTACAGCCAGGGGCGGTATCTCAGCGTCCTTCGGAAGGCACAGCAATGGCTCCAGGGTGGCGACGTACAGCGCCGAACGGAACTCCTGTGGTTGGCCGGCCGGGCAGCCTACCACTTGGGTGATTGGGAACAGGCCGTGAGACTCCTGACCGCGCTGCTGAGGGCGGAAGGGCTGCCCGTGCGGCGGACGTGGCAGGTTCGGATGTGGCTGGCCATCGCCTTGGGCCAGTGCGGGCGGCTGGCGGAAGGGGAGGCGATGCTGCTCCGCCTGCTTTCGGAAGAGGCGCTGGACCCGGACCTGCGGGGGAAGATTTTGTACAACCTGGGGTGGATCTACGAGCGGCAGGGGAACGTCGACAGAGCCCTGGCGGCTTACCAGCAAGCGGCCCGGGTGCTGCTGGACGTGAACTCCGTCCGGGATGTGGTACTGGCCCTGCAGAACGCGGCCTGGTTGGCCCTCACCGAAGGCCTTGACGAAGGCGCTGAACTCGTCCGCCGGGCGGGAGCGTTCGTCTCCCAGGCCAGCGAGGTGCAGCGGGTGCATCAGTTGGCTCTGGAAGCGCTGGAGGCACTCTTGGCCGGCCGCTGCGCCGAAGCCTTGCAGACAGCCGAGGAGATTCTGCAGCCCGGGCACCGCTGGGCGACTGACTGGGACCGGGCGGTAGCCGCCTTCGTCGTAAGCGCGAGTGCAGCCCGGCAGGGGTTGCCGCCGGAGATAGCCGCCCTTTTTGCCCAGCACGCCAAGCGATTTGCGCGAAGGGACGGGGACGAGCGGCTCTTGCGGTTGGTGGGGAAACCGGTACCCCAGCATCGATACGGCGGCAACCAGTATGGAGAGCGAGAGCGATAAGGAAGCTGCGGGTGGATGGGTTAGAGGGTACAGGTCGGGGAAGGGGAGATGGCAAGCCCATTGGGAAAGGGGGTGATGAAAATGCGGCGCCTGCTGGCGTACCTGGTTGTGGTTCTGACCCTGGCGCTGTTGGCCGGGACCGCCGTTGCCGGCCCGAACGGACCCATTCTGCCTGAGGAGAGCATCCAGAGCATGCACGCTGGCCAATAGAATCGCTCCGAGGGGCGGGTCCGGGGCCGGGGAGTGTTCTTTTTAACACATTCCCGAC
>QGUP01000087.1 GCA_003242505.1 Bacillota bacterium | reverse complement strand
TTGCTTTTCGTGCGCTCAGGATGGAGGGCCGGCGGAGGGCCCGGCGGCCCAGGGCCGCGGGCCGGTGGCCCCTGGCTGGGTGCCGGGTCCGTGAGGTCCGGTTGTCGTTGCGGGTGTATCGGACGTCAGCAAAATTTGGAATTGGCCTCCGCATGTCTGTTCGGCAGGGGAATTTCTGGGCCACTACGAAAAGCTAAATCAGCAGGTTGTGCACACGTTTTCATAGAAAACCGGACCAGCCATGGCAACTCTGGCCCCTGAGGCGCTGCCGGTGCGGCCCCGAGGTGCAGAGCCCTGCCCCAGCGGCGCCTCATGCCGGAGCCAGCTGACCGTCGGCAGCATGGGGGAAAGCCCCTGGCATGGGGGAAAGCCCCTGGAGGAGGAACCCAGTATGCGTGTCCTTGGCCCCTTGCGGACCTATCGGCAGGAGAAGGGAGGCCTGCACCTGGAGGTGGAGGGGGCCCATCTCACCATCCGGGCCCTGGCGCCGGACCTGGTTCAGGTGCGGCTTTGCCCCGCCGGGACCCAGCCGCCTCCCTCCTTTGCGGTGGTGAAGACCGACTGGCCGGAGGTGCCGGTCCGGCTGGAAGAGACCCCGGCCGCGTTGCGGCTCTCCACCGACAGGGTGACGGTGGAGGTGGCCCGGGACCCGGTGCGGCTCCGGTTCCTGGACCCCGAGGGCCGGGTGGTGGCCGCTGACCATCCGGAGGGGGGCCTGGGCTGGGAGCCCGGCCGGGTGCGCTGGGTGCAGGTCGCGCCGGCGGACGCCCACTACTACGGCTTTGGCCAGAAGGTGGGCCCCCTGGACAAGCGGGGGCGGGCCATGACCATGTGGGCCACCGACGAGCCCCTCCACACCCCGGGCACCGACCCCCTCTACCAGTCCATCCCCTTCTTCCTGGCCCTCCGGGAGGGCCGGGCCTACGGCCTGTTTGTGGACAGCCCCGCCCGGGTCCGGTACGACATGGCCAAGACCCACCCGGACCGGTACGAGATCGTGGCGGAGCAGGACGTCCTCGACGCTTACTTCTTCGCCGGCCCGGACCCCCGGGAGGTCATCGCCCGGTATACCGAGCTCACTGGCCGGATGCCCCTGCCGCCCCGGTGGGCCCTGGGCTACCAGCAGAGCCGCTACAGCTACTACCCCGAGGCCCGGGTCCGGGAGATCGCCCGGGAGATGCGGCGCCGGCAGATCCCCTGCGACGTGATCTACCTCGACATCGACTACATGCGGGGCTACCGGGTCTTCACGTGGGATCCGGAGCGGTTCCCCGACCCCGCAGGGATGATCCGGGACCTCCGGGAGCAGGGGTTCAAGGTGGTGACCATCGTCGACCCCGGGGTGAAGGTGGACGCCCAGTACCCGGTGTTCCAGGAGGGGGTGGCCCAGGGGCACTTCATCTGCTACCCGGACGGCGAACTGTTCATCGGCACCGTCTGGCCAGGCCGGACCGCCTTCCCGGACTTCACCCGGGAGGCCACCCGCCGCTGGTGGGGGGACCTCCACAAGGAGGCCCTGCTGGACAAGGGCGTCGCCGGCATCTGGAACGACATGAACGAGCCCTCCTGCATGGCCCGGAACACCCTCCCCGATGAGGTGCTCCAGGGGGAGGACGGGGCCAAGGTGCCCCACGCCCGGGTCCACAACGTCTACGGCCTCACCATGTGCCAGGCCACCTACGAGGGGCTCCGGCGCCACCGGCCGGACCAGCGGCCCTTTGTCCTGACCCGGTCCGGCTATGCCGGGATCCAGCGGTACGCGGCGGTCTGGATGGGGGACAACCACAGCTGGTGGGAGCACCTGTGGATGGCCATGCCCATGTGCATGGGCATGGGCCTCTCCGGCGTGCCCTTCGTGGGGACCGACGTGGGGGGCTTCAGCGACGACGTGGACGGGGAACTCCTGGTGCGGTGGACCTGGCTCGGTGTCTTCACCCCCTTTTTCCGGAACCACAGCTCCGTGAACACCCGGGCCCAGGAGCCCTGGGCCTTCGGCCCCGAGGTGGAGGAGCGGGTCCGGGAGGCCATCCGCCTCCGGTACCGGCTTCTGCCCTTCCTCTACAACGAGTTCTACCGGGCGAGCGTCACCGGCCTGCCCATCATGCGGCCGCTCCTCCTGGAGTACCCCGGCGATCCCGAGACCTACCGGCTTTCGGACCAGTTCCTGGTGGGCCGGGACCTGCTGGTGGCCCCCGTCTACCAGGCCGGGGCCGTCCGGAGGCTTGTCTACCTGCCCCGGGGCACCTGGGTGGACTTCTGGACCGGGGAGCGGCACGATGGCCCCGCCCACATCGTCGCCCCGGCGCCCCTGGACCGGATTCCGGTCTACGTCCGGGCCGGCGCCATCATCCCCATGGGCCCGGTGCAGAACTACGTGGGCGAGGTGCCGGAGACGGAGCTCACCCTGGCGGTCTATGCCGGGGCCGACGGCGAACTGGAGCTTTACGAAGACGACGGCCTGACCATGGCCTACCAGCAGGGCGAGTTCGCCCTCACCCGGATGGTGCTGGAGCACGGCGGCGACGGCGGTCGGACCGTCACCCTGCGGGTGGGCGACCCCGCGGGCCGGTACCAGCCGCCCCGGGAAGCGGTGGTGGTCCGGCTCTACCTGCCGGCGCCGGCCCAGGAGGTGCAGGTCGACGGCCGGCCAGCGGCCTTCACCCGGGCCGAAGACGGCGCCGCGGTGGTCCGGGTGCCCACCCCCGGGGCCAGGGGCTTTGTCCTCACCGCCCGGATGTGAGCCCGGATCAGCAAGAGTTGCACCCCGAAGGGCGAATTTTCCTGCGGGGTACCTGTGCAATCGTTATCCCACGGCTGGACAACTCATCCCACAGCCGGCTAAGTCATCCAACAGCCTGACAACTCGAGGCATCCGGGGGTGTGCACCGGCAGGCTGCATCGGGAGAGACGGTGCGGCTCCCGGACCGGGACAAGGGGGGTGACCGGTGGCAACCATCAAGGACGTGGCCAGGGCGGCGGGGGTGTCGCCCTCGACGGTCTCCAGGGTGCTGGCAGGCCATCCCCGCATCAGCCAGGCCACCCGGGAACGGGTGCTGCAGGCGATGCAGGAACTGAACTACCATCCCAACGCCATCGCCCGCAGCCTCGTGACCCGGACCAGTCGGACCATCGGCCTCATCACCTCCCGGCCGACGGAGCAGGCCTTCGCCAACCCGTTCTTCCCGGAGGTGATCCGGGGCATCGGCTCGGTGCTGGAGGAGGAGGGCTACAACCTGCTCCTGGCCACCACCCATGGGGAGGATGACGATTACGAGGCGTGCATGCGCCTCTTCCGGAGCCGCCAGGTGGACGGGGTCATCCTCACCTCCTCCCGGCTGGGCGACCGGCTGATCGCCGCCCTGGTGGCGGAGGAGCAGCCCTTCGTCCTGATCGGCCGGCCCCTCGACGCCGAGGGCCGTCCGGTATACCCCGAGGCCCACTGGGTGAACAACGACAACGTGGCCGCTGCCCAGACGGCGGTGGAGCACTTGCTGAGCCTCGGCCACCGGCGCATAGGCTTTGTGAACGGGCCTGCTCACTGGGTCTTTACGTACGACCGTTTGGAAGGGTACCGCACCGCCCTGGCCCGGGCGGGGATCCCCTACGACCCGGACCTGGTCCTCTCCGGCCACATCACCCAGCAAGACGGCGGCCGGGCCCTGGAGCGGCTCATGTCCCTGCCGGATCCGCCCACGGCCATCGTCGCCGTGGACGATACCCTGGCCCTGGGGGTCCTGGACGCCGCCCTCCGCCGGGGGCTCCGGGTGCCGGAGGACCTCGCAGTGGTGGGGTTCAACGACGACCCAATCACCGCCTGGACCCGGCCCACCCTGACTACGGTGCGCATCCCTGTCTTCGAACTGGGGGTGATGGCGGCCCGGATGCTGGTCAGTATCCTCCGGGGCCAGCCGGTCCGGCCCCGACAGGTGATCCTGCCCTGCCAGCTCGTTGTCCGGGCCTCGACGGTGGGGGAGGGGCGCTGAGCCGGAGCCGCTCTGGCAGGTGCCGGAGCGGCCTGGCCTGGCAGGAACTGGTGCCTGGTGCCCTCGGCGCTTTCTTTCCGTTGTGCAAACGTTTGAACTGGCCGTTAGTTGGGACCCTAATTGATGCGACGTACCGCTTGTGGGTCCCATGGGCGCTTACAACTCAGGTTCATTCCTCAGGAAGGGGGAAGCAGACGTGGGTATTCGGAAGTGGTTGGCAGGGCTCTTGGCGGCGTCGCTGGTGGCGGTGGCGCTGGCCGGCTGCGGCGGCGGACAGAACCAGCAGGGTGAGCAGAGTCAGCAGGGTTCGGGCAGCCAGCAGACCGGGACCGGTGGCCCGACGGGGAAGACCATCACCGTCTTCAGCCACCTGACCCCGAACGAGATCAAGGAACTGCAGAACCTCGCCGCGAAGTACAGCCAGGAGACCGGCAACAAGGTGAACGTCGTCCAGAGCGAGGCCGACTTCCAGGCCGAAGCCCTGGCGGCCCAGTCCAAGAAGTTCGACGTGATGTACGGCCTGCCCAACGACAACCTGGGCACCTTCCAGCGGGCCGGCCTGGTGGCGGAGGTGCCCGAGGGGCTGATCGACTGGTCGGTCTTCAACCCGGTGGCCGTCGAAGCCGTGACCATCGAGGGCAAGAAGTGGGCCGCGCCGGTGGCTCTGGAGACCTACGCCCTGTTCTACAACACCGAGAAGGTGCCCCAGCCTCCGGCGAGCTTTGAAGAGCTGGTACAGATCGCCAAGGAGAAGGGCGGCTTCGCCTTCGACATCAACAACTTCTACTACAGCTTCGCATTCCTGTCGGCCAACGGCGGCTACGTCTTCAAGAACAACAACGGCACCCTGGATGTGAACGACATCGGCCTGGCCAACGAGGGGGCCATCAAGGGCTGGGAGTTCCTGCAGAAGCTGGTGACTGAGCACAAGTTCATGGACCCGTCCATCGCCGGCGACATCGCCGAGGGCATGTTCACCCAGGGCAAGACCGCCTTCTTCATCTCCGGCCCGTGGTCGGTGGCGGGGCTGAAGGAGGCCGGGACGCCCTTTGCCGTGGCGCCGCTGCCCACCCTGAACGGCAACCCGCTGCGGCCCTTCGTCGGTGTTCAGGTGGCCTTTGTCAACGCCCGGAGCGACAACCGGGACGTAGCCTTTGACTTCATCAAGTGGATGGTGAAGAACGGGGCCGAACTGTACAAGGTCGGCAACCGGCTGCCGGTGGTCAACGAAGTGTTGAACAGCGCCGAGGTCCAGAACGACCCGATCCTGCGGGGCTTTGTGGAGAGCTCCAAGAACGGCATCCCGATGCCGAACATCCCCGAGGTGCAGGCCATGTGGACCCCGGGTGCCAACGCCCTGAAGGCCCTGACCGCCGGCGAGATCACCCCCGAGCAGGCGGCCCAGCAGGTCGTTCAGGAGATGAAGCTTGGCATCGAGCAGATGCGCAAGTGACGTCTGGCCGGGAAGCGGGGGCGGGCCGGGCCCGCCCCCGTCACCCCCAAGAGAGGTGAGGGAACGGTGAACGTGCTGCCGTCTGCCGGGGCCAGCAGACCTCCGGTACGGTCCCGCCGCCCGTGGTGGCAGGGAGCGGTGCCTTACCTCTACCTCAGCCCCGCCCTGCTCACCATCGCGCTCATGCAGGTGTTCCCCGTCGGTTACACCATCTACGTGGCCTTTACCAACTACAATCTGAACAATTTTGCAAATCCGCGGTTTATCGGGCTTGAAAACTTCCGGGAGATCATCACCGGGCGGCTCCTGCGAGAGATGGCCCCGGCCTTTGGCTGGACCATCACCTTTGCGGTCCTGGGAACCCTCCTGGCCTTCAGCGTGGGCCTGGTGCTGGCAGTACTGCTCTCCAACCCCTTCCTGCGGGAGGGCGCCATCTACCGGGGCATCCTGATCCTCCCCTGGGCCCTGCCCGGTACGGTGGCGATCCTGGCCTGGTCGGGGCTCCTGAACGACGGCTACGGGCAGATCAACGGCCTGCTCACCCGGCTCTTCGGGCCGGAGGCCGCGGTGCCCTGGCTGACCGATCCCACCATGGCCAAGGTGTCGGTCCTGCTGGTCAACACCTGGCTGGGGTTCCCCTTCATGATGAGCCTTTGCCTGGGCGCCCTCCAGTCCATCCCCCCGGAGCTCTACGAGGCGGCGGAGATCGACGGGGCCGGCTCCTGGAAACAGTTCTGGCACATCACCTTGCCCATCCTCACCAGTTTCTCCCTGCCGCTGCTGATCAGCACCTTCTCGTACAACTTCAACAACTTCGGGGCGGTCTTTCTGCTGACCGGCGGCGGGCCGCCGGTTCCCGGCCGGACCTACGCCGGCGCCACGGACCTCCTGATTTCGGTGGCCTACAAGCTGACCCAGCAGTACTTCCAGTGGGGGCTGGGGGCGGCGACCAGCATCATCCTCTTCTTCATCGTCGGCACCCTGAGCCTCCTGCAGTTCAAGCTTTCCGGGACCTTCAAGGAGGTGCGCTGAGGTGGCAGCGGTGACCCAGGCCCCTTACCAGGTCCCGGTCGAGGCCCGGGGCCGGACCCGGACCCGGGTGGTGGACCGCAAGCCCCGCCCCCACGAGGTGGTGCAGCTCTGGATCACCCGGCTGGTGCTCTGGGTGGCCTGCGCCGCGGTGCTGGTGCCGCTCCTCTTCATCATCAGCGCCTCCTTCACCGCCGGCGACGCCTTCTTCAGCGGCTCCCTTATCCCCCGGCCCTTCACTCTGAACAACTACGCCGAGGTCCTGACCGAGACCAAGTACCTGACCTGGCTGAAGAACACCGTCATCGTGGCCCTGATCACCGGTACCATTCAGGTGATCAACACCAGCCTGAGCGCCTACGCCTTTGCCCGGCTGCGATTCCGCCTGCGGCGGGTGGGGCTCATCGGCCTCCTGCTCCTGCAGATGTTCCCGACCTTCCTCAACTTGCCGGCCCTCTACCTGCTCTTCCTCAAGCTGAACCTGATCGACAGCCTGGTCGGCATCGGCCTGATCATGGTCACAGGAAACGCATTTAACATCTGGGTCATGAAGGGGTTCATCGACGGCCTGCCCCTCGAACTCGATGAGGCGGCCAAGGTCGATGGCGCCACCGATTTCCAGGTGTTCACCCGCATCATCCTGCCCCTGAGCGCGCCCATGCTCGCGGTGCAGTTCCTGTGGGCCGTGGTCGGGGTCTTCAACGAGTACCTGCTCTCCAGCGTGCTGATCCAGAGCCCCGACAAGCTGATCATGGGCCCGGGGCTGCAGAACTTCATCGTCAACCAGTTCTCCGCCCACTGGACCCAGTTTGCCGCAGCCGCGGTGCTCACCTCGGTGCCGCTGGTAGCCCTCTGGCTGTACCTGCAGCGCTACATCGTCAGCGGCCTGGCCGGCGCCCTCAAGGGCTAGGGCAGCGGAAGGAGGCGGCATTTCCTGTGAACCTGGCGGCGCTGGTCCACCAGTGCCGGTTCCCGTATGCCTACCCGGTGGGCGAGACCCACCTGCGGGTGGTGCTGAAGGCGGCCCGGGGGGACCTCGCCCGGGCCACCTGCGTGTACGGGGACCGGTACGCCTGGCCCCCGGACGCCGACGCGGTCAACCCCCTCCAGTACCTGGGCAGCGCGGGGCCCCACGACTCCCGGGGGGCCACCCTGCCGGCCCCCCGGGGGCGGGCGGGGTACCTGTTCACCCTGGGGGGACCCCCGGCCCCC
>QGUP01000086.1 GCA_003242505.1 Bacillota bacterium | reverse complement strand
CCTGGCCATGATCCTCGATGTCCGTACGTAGGCTGATGAGGACAGGGCGGGCGCGAGGAGCCGCCCGCCGGCTCGGGCCGGCCCTGGCTCTCATCCTGCTGGTCGCCGGCCTGGGCGGCTGCGCCGGCCCGGGGGCGGTGACTCCGGGGGCAGGCCCTCCGGGAGCCGGTGGCCCGGAAGGGGGAACCCCGGGGGCAGCGGCCGGGGCCTCGCCCCCAGGGGAAGAGGCCGGGACCTCGCCCCCAGGGGAAGAGGCCGGGCCCGCACGGAAAGAGGCCGAGGCCGCGCCCGCCGGGGACGAGCGCCCCGCCGCGGACCTCTACCTGGAGGTCCGGCTGCTGGAGTCCGGCGGGGACCGCCCGGAGGCGCCCTGGTCCATCGAACCCCGGCACCTGGAGGTGCCCCTGGGGAAGGTGGTGGCCATCCGGGTGGTCAGCCCCCGGGGGAACCGGGTCGGCCACAACCTGGTCATCGGCCCGCCGTACAACCTCCGGTCCCGGACCATCCCCGGGGGCGGCAGCACCTGGCTCGTCTTCCGGGCTGACAAGCCGGGGGAGGCGATCCCCCTGGAGTGCGGCATCGCCGGCCACCCCCATCTGGGGATGGCGGGGACGATGACGGTCCGGTGAGGGCCTGGGCGCGCCGGGGCCGGGCGGAGCGGACTGGCTGGGGACGGGCGGGTCAGGGGGAGCAGGGGGTGAGGGAGTGAGCGGCGCCGTGCGGGGGATCTGGCGGGCCATCTGGAATGGGCTCCTGCTGCGGTGTCCCCGGTGCGGCGGGGGGCGGATCTTCCGGACCCGGTGGGAGATGCATCCCCGGTGTCCCGCCTGCGGCCTGGGGTTTGAGCGGGCGGAGGGGGACTTTCTGGGGGCTATCGTGGTGGCCTACGGGGTGACCTCGGTTCTGATCGCGGCCGGGGCCTACGCCCTGGCGGCCCTCACCGACCTGCCCGGGGATGCCCAGGTGGCCATCTGGGCCGTAGTGGGTACCCTCTTCCTCTTCCTTTTCTACCGCAACATGAAGGGGATCTGGATTGGGATTCTCTACCTCATGACCGGGCGGAGCGGAAGCTCAGGATGACCGGGCGAAGCGGAAGCCCGTGATGACCGGGCGGAGCGCTAGCCCATAAGCGGGAGGCGGTACGTGGTGTCTGGCTTTCGGCTTCGCCGGCGCCGGGGAACGGGATGGGGACCAGGGAGCCTCATCCTGGCGGCCCTGGCGCTGGCCGGCTGCGGCAGGGCGGAGCAGTTCCCGCAGACGGTCTTTGACCCTGCGGGGCCTGTGGCCCGGATCCAGCTCGACCTCTTGATGCGGACCCTCTACCTCGTCATCGGGATCTTCATCCTGGTGGCCGGGGTGCTGCTCTACGTGGTCTTCCGGTATCGGGAGCGGCCCGGGGCCGGCGACCCGGAGCAGATCCACGGCAACACCCAGCTGGAGATGGCCTGGACCATCGCGCCCATCGTGGCCCTGGCCTTCATCGCGGTGCCCACGGTCCGGGCCAACTTCGCCGTCGCCGAACCGCCGCCGGAGAGCGACCCCCTGGTGGTGCGGGCGGTGGGCCACCAGTGGTGGTTCGAGTTCCAGTACCCGGACCTGGGGGTCATCACCGCCAACGAGCTGCACATCCCGGTGGGCCGGCCGGTGAAGCTCCTCCTGGATTCCGAGGATGTGATCCACAGCTTCTGGGTGCCCCGGCTGGCGGGGAAGACCGACATGATCCCGGGCTACCAGAACACCATGTGGATCCAGGCGGACGAGCCCGGCACCTACTATGGCCAGTGCGCCGAACTCTGCGGCGCCTCCCACGCCAAGATGCGGTTCCGGGTGATCGCCGTCTCGGAGGAGGAGTTCCAGGCCTGGGTGGAGCGGATGCAGACCTACACGGTCGATGTCTCCAGTAGCGCCCTGGCCGCCCGGGGGATGGAGCTCTTCAGGGAGAAGGGCTGCTTTGCGTGCCACGCCATCGCCGGCACCGAGTTCCAGAACCGGGTGGGGCCGGACCTGACCGGGGTGGGCAGCCGGACCACCATCGCCGCCGGGACCCTGGCCAACACCCGGGAGAACCTCAGCCGGTGGCTGGCGGACCCGCCGGCGATCAAGCCTGGCAGCAAGATGCCCAACCTGGGCCTGAAGCCCGACGAGATCGAGGCGCTGGTGGAGTTCCTCCACAGCCTGAAGTAGCGACGGCGCCCCCGACTTACCCCTGGCCGGCGCCAGCCCGGGGGCGGCTTCCCCGCCCGGTTGGATGCTGGCGCTGCGCCGGATCGGAGGAGGCTTTCGCCCATGGCCGTCTTGGAGCAACCCCGGCAGGTCGGGCTGCTGCGGCGCCCCACCAGCCTGACCGGGTTCTGGAGCTGGGTGACGACCGTTGACCACAAGCGCATCGGGATCCTGTACTTCTGGACCGCCTTCTTCTTCCTGCTGGTGGGCGGCATCGAGGCGCTGGTCATGCGGCTCCAGTTGGCCCACCCCGACCTGGAACTGGTGACCGGCGACCGGTTCAACGAACTGGTCACCATGCACGGCACCACCATGATCTTCCTGGCGGTCATGCCCCTGTCCTCGGCCTTCTTCAACTACATGCTGCCCCTGCTCATCGGCGCCCGGGACGTGGCCTTCCCCCGGCTCAACGCCCTCAGCTACTGGCTCTACCTCTTTGGCGGCATCCTCCTGAACGTGTCCTGGCTGTTCGGCGGGGCGCCCAACGCCGGCTGGTTCGGCTACGCGCCCCTGACCTCGTCGGTCTACAACCTGGGCCGGGGCATCGACTTCTGGATCCAGGGGCTGCAGCTCCTCGGCGTCAGTTCCCTCATCTCCGCGATCAACTTCATCGTCACCATCTTCAACATGCGGGCGCCGGGGATGTCCCTGATGCGGATGCCGGTCTTTGTCTGGAACCAGCTGGCGACCTCGTTCCTGCTCCTCTTCTCCTTGCCCGCGGTCACCGTCGCCCTCATCATGCTCATGTTCGACCGGTATTTCGGCGCCAACTTCTTCAACGCCGCCAAGGGGGGCGACGCGATCCTCTGGCAGCACCTCTTCTGGGTCTTCGGCCACCCGGAGGTGTACATCATCATCCTGCCGGCGATGGGGATCGTCTCCGAGGTGCTGCCCACCTTCTCCCGCAAGCCCCTCTTCGGCTACTCCGCGGTGGTCTTCTCCACGGCTCTCATCGCTTTCCTGGCCTTCGGCGTGTGGAGCCACCACATGTTCACGGTGGGCCAGGGGCCGGTGGTCAACACCGTCTTCGCCCTCACCACCATGACCATCGCCATCCCCACCGGGGTGAAGATCTTCAACTGGCTGGCCACCCTGTGGGGCGGTTCCATCCGCTTCACCACCGCCCTGCTCTACTCCCTCGGCTTCCTCTCCATGTTCACCATTGGCGGCCTCAGCGGAGTGATGCACTCCGCGGCGGCCTCCAACCTGCAGCAGCACGACACCTACTTCGTCGTCGCCCACTTCCACTACGTGCTCATCGGCGGCGCGCTCTTCGGCCTCTTTGCCGGCATCTACTACTGGTTCCCGAAGATGTTCGGCCGGATGCTGGACGAGCGGCTGGGGAAGTGGGGCTTCTGGGTGATGCTCATCGGCTTTAACGTGACCTTCTTCCCCTTCCACTTCCTGGGCCTCCTGGGTATGCCCCGGCGGATCTACACCTACCCAGCGGAGTTGGGCCTGGCCCGGTGGAACCTGGTTTCCACCATCGGCGCCTTCATCCTGAGCGTTGGCATCCTGATCTTCCTCGTGAACGTGTGGAAGAGCCTGCGCTACGGGGAGAAGGCCGGGCCGGACCCCTGGGACGGCCGCACCCTGGAGTGGTCCATCCCCTCGCCGCCGCCGGTCTATAACTTCCGCCGGATCCCCTACGTCCACACCCGGGATCCCCACTGGGCCCGGAAGTACCCGCACCTGGCCCAGGCGGAGGAGCCGCCGCCCGCGGCCACAGCTGCCGACAGCGAGGCGGAGCACGGCATCCACCTGCCGTCCCCGTCCTACATGCCCATCCTCCTGGCCCTGGCCATCACCGTCGGCGCCTTCGGCGGCGTCTTCCGGAACGTCCCCCTGGTGGCCCTGGGGGTCGTCGGCACCATCGTCTCGGTCTACCTCTGGTCCGTTGAGGGCGAGGGCGGCATCGTGGTCGAACCGGAGGGGGATGCGTAAATGGCGGAGCACCACGGCACCGGGGGCCATGCCCTGCAGGGGCCGGCCCGGGGCCCGGGGGCGGCCCAGGCGCTGGCGGTGGGCCACCCCCAGGGGGCCGGTCACCACGCCCACTCCGAGGTGGGGGTCACCGGCATCGACAACCGGAAGCTGGGGATGTGGCTCTTCCTGGCCTCGGAGTGCATGTTCTTTGGGGCGTTCATCGTGGCCTACATCGCCTACCAGGGCAAGAGCCTCAGCGGCCCGACCCCGGAGGAGCTGCTGAACATTCCGCTCACCAGCCTCAGCACCTTCGTGCTGCTGATGAGCAGCCTGGCGATGGTGCTGGCGGTGCAGGCCGCCCAGCAGGACCGGCAGGCCGACGCCCGGAAGTGGCTGCTGGCCACGGCCCTTCTGGGCCTGGGCTTCCTGAGCTTCCAGGCCTACGAGTACACCCACTTCATCCACGCGGGGCTGACCCTGAGCGTCAACCTCTTCGGCACCACCTTCTACACCCTGACGGGCCTGCACGGCCTGCACGTGACCATCGGCGTCGGCTGGCTCCTCGCCCTCTTCCTCCGGTCCCTGAAGGTGGGGCTGGGGCGGGCCCAGGCCCTCTCCCTGGAGCTGGCCGGGCTCTACTGGCACTTCGTCGACGTGGTCTGGATCGTCATCTTCACGCTGGTCTACCTGATGTCCGTACTGGGGTGAGAGCGCCATGAACGAGCGGGAAGCGGCCCGGGCCCACGGGGCGGTCCGCGGCCATGCGGAGGCCCACGGGGCCCACGAAGGGGCCCACGTGGTGCCCACCTCTACCTACCTGAAGGTGGGGCTGGTGCTGGCCGTCATCACCGCGGTGGAGTTCGGCATCGTCTACGTCCCGGCCCTGAAGCCGGTGCTGATTCCCCTGCTGCTGATCCTCTCCGCGGCCAAGTTCGTCCTGGTGGCCGGGTTCTTCATGCACCTCAAGTTTGACCGCTGGGTCCTCGCCGGTTTCTTCGCCGCCGGTCTCATCCTGGCCCTGGGCACCTACCTGGGGCTGGGGGCGATCTTTGCCCATCGGGGGGGCTAGCCGTGCCCGCGGCCATCCGTGGGTTCTCCGTGAGCGAGCTCTGGCACCCCTGGCTGCTGGTCTTCTTGCTGGGGGTCTGGGGGGCCTACGCCCTGGTGGTGGGGCCCCTCCGTCGGGAGCGGGGGTGGGGGCCGCCGGTGGCCCCCGGCCAGGCTGCCTGCTTCTTCCTGGCTCTGGCGGTGGTCTACCTGGCGGAGGGGACGCCCCTGCACCTGCTGTCGGAGCGGTTTCTCCTCAGCGCCCACATGCTCCAGCACGTGCTCCTCACCATGGGGCTGCCGCCGCTTTTGCTCCTGGGGACGCCGGGATGGCTCATCCGCCCTTTCCTCCGGCCCCGGCCGGTGGCTGCTGCCTTCCGGCTCCTCACCCACCCCCTGGTGGCCCTGGTCACCTTCCACGGCGTCTACTCCCTGTGGCACCTGCCGGCGCTGTACCAGGCCGCCCTCTACAACCGCTTTGTCCACCTGCTGGAGCACGCGACCATCGTCTCCACTGCGACCCTGATGTGGTGGGCCCTCCTCAGCCCCCTGCCGGAGTTCCCCCGGCTGCCGGAGCCGGCCCAGATCCTGTACGTCTTCCTCATGTCCGCGGCGGAGATCGGGGTCTTTGCCTACATCACCTACAACAACCAGGTGCTCTACGACTTCTACGCCCGGGCGCCCCGGGTGTGGGGGATTGACCCCCGGATGGATCAGCAGCTCGCCGGGATCGTCATGAAGGTGGCCCCCACCCTGGTGATGGTCTCCGTGATGGCCGCGGCCTTCTTCCGGTGGGCCCGGCGGGAGGAGGCCGGGGGCGGCCTCCCGGCGGAGCGGAAGCCCCCGGCGGGGCCGGGGGCCGCGGCGGTGCCGGCGGGGCGGCAGCCCTCAGCGGGGGCGGCGCCGGAGCGGGCGGGGTGGATGCCCCCCGGGGGGCCGGGGACCCCGGCGGTGCCGGCGGGCCGGACGCCCCCGACGGAGGCGGGATCCGCTGCGGTGCAGCCGGGTGGCGACCGGGCTGGCCAACCCTACCCACAGGTGTGAGCCATGGCCGGGGCGGTGGCGCGGCGGCGCCGGTACCGGGGCGCCGCAGGCAGGGTCCATCCGGAAAGAAAGCGGCCCGGGCCCGGTGGGTGGTGGCGGGGCGCCCTCACCGGCGGGCTCGTGGGCTTTGCCCTGGCCATGCCCCTCTTTGAGTGCCTGCTGCTCACCGCCCTTGCGCTGGACGGGGAGATCTTTCGCGGCCGGGTGGTCATCGGGTACCTGGCCCGGCCGGCGAGGGTCCTGGCGACGCTCGCTCTGTGGCACGGCGCGGCTGCCCTGGTCGGGGCCGGGACCGGAGGGTGGCTTGCCTGGCGGAAGGCCCGGCGCCGCCCCCGGCTTCGGGTGATCCCGGGGGGCACCCGGCGCGGGTGCCCGCCGCCCCGGGTTGGGTAGGGGCCAGGCGTCGCGCCGGGCCGGGCAGGGTGGGCGCTGCCCGGGTGCCAGAGGCGAGCCCGGGTGCCAGAGGCGAGCCCGGGGCCAGAGGCGAGACTACAGGCCCAGCTCCGCGAGGGTCTGCTGCAGGACTGCCGCGGACCGGTCCAGGGCCTGGATCTCATCCTCGGTCAGCGCCAGGGGAAGAGGGCCCCGGGCGCCGTGCCGGCCGACCACGCAGGGGACGCCCATGTAAACCCCGTACCGCGGGACCAGGGTGGAGACCGTCAGGACGGTGTTCTCGTCGTTCAGGATAGCCTCGCAAATCCGGGCCAGGGCCAGGGCGATGGCGTAGTAGGTCGCCCCCTTGGCGGCGATGATCCGGTACGCGGCGTCCCGGGTCTCGGCAAAGATGGCCGCCCGCCGCTCACGCGGCAGCCCCAGGGGGGGCGCGTCCCCCAGGGGGGTGCCGGCGACGGTGGTGCCCGACCAGATGGGGACCTCCGAGTCCCCGTGCTCGCCCACGATGTATGCGTGGATGCTCCGGGGATGGATGTTCAACTCCTGGCCGATGAGGTACCGGAACCGGGCCGAGTCCAGGAGTGTGCCGGAACCCACGACCCGTTCCACCGGCAGCCCGGAGATGCGGTAGGCCTGGTAGGCCAGGATGTCGACGGGGTTGGTGGCCATGAGGAGAATCGTGTCCGGGGCGTGCCGGAGGATGGACGGCACTACCTCGCCGATGACCTGGGCGTTCCGCCGGACGAGGTCCAGCCGGGTCTCCCCCGGTTGCTGGTTCACCCCCGCGGCGATGACCACCACCTGACATCCGGCCAGGTCCGGGTAGTCGCCGGCCACCACCCGGCAGGGGGGCACAAAGGGCGCCCCGTGACTCATGTCCAGGGCATCGCCCAGGGCCTTGTTCCGGTTGGCATCGATGAGGACCAGTTCCCCGGCCAGTCCCCGGATGAGCGCGGTGTAGGCGAAGGTGGCGCCCACCGCCCCGCACCCCACGACCCCCAGCCGGATGCCCTGCATCCCTGTGTGCACCGGCGTCGCCTCCGTT
>QGUP01000085.1 GCA_003242505.1 Bacillota bacterium | reverse complement strand
ACGGAGGTGCTGAACGGCATCGCCCGGCTGGAGGCAGGCCGGGGCTTTGTGGGCGGCCTCTCCATTGTGATCCTGGCGATCATCATCGACCGGATCTCCCAAGGGCTGATCAAGGCCCATCCGCAGTGAGGGCAGCGCTGCAGTGATAAGCGCCGCAGTAATAGACGGCCCGGGGCCGCAGCCTGCCGCTGCTGTCCCGGGCCTCTTTACGGGCCTACTTATTTGACGATAAGGGTGTTATCTGACG
Source organism: Bacillota bacterium (assembly GCA_003242505.1). GTDB lineage: Bacteria > Bacillota > Sulfobacillia > Symbiobacteriales > ZC4RG38 > ZC4RG38. The sequence goes on along the minus strand of QGUP01000085.1, from coordinate 7,464 downwards.
ATAAGGGTGCCGACCATCCCCTGCTCCCGGTGGTACCCGATCATGCAGTAGATCAGGTACTCGCCGGGCCGGAGGGCCACAAAGGTGACCGTGGTGGACTGCCCTGGCTGTACGAAGACGACCATCGGGTCGCTCTCCCCGTGCTGGTGGCCGCCGCTCAGCATCTCGTGGGGCATCTGCAGGACCACGAAGGAGTGGATGGTGCTGCCCCGGTTGGTGAGGGTGAGCCGGACAGGCCGGTTGGCGGGGACTTCCAGGGTCGCGGGATCGAACCGGTGGTCCACCAGGGTGACCGAGAGGCGCACCGGTTCCCCCTGGGGAGGGGCGGCGCTGGCCAGGACCCCTGCCGCCGCCACCACGCAGAGTCCCAGGGCCGCCTCTGCGGTCACCAGCCAGCGGATGGCCCGGAAGGTGCCGGGCCCTGGGCCGGAGGGCTGCCGGGCGAGGCGGGGCCGGAGCCAGAACCGGTTCACCCCGGCCAGGGCCAGGACGCCGGCCAGGAAGGAGAGCTTCACCAGGAGGGCCTGGCCGTAGGGGTGCTCCACCAGGGCCAGGAGGCCGTAGAGCCGGAGGGCGGCCATGTACAGCCCGGTCCCGACCAGGACCGCCATGGCGGCCAGTCCCAGGTTGGAGAACCGGTGGAAGACCTGGGGCACCACCGTCCCGGCCTCTCCCCGCTCCAGGGTCCGCCAGGGCAGGAGGGCGAAGCAGAGGAGACCGCCGTACCACGCCGCGGTGGCGGCCAGGTGCAGGAGGTCTGCTGCCACCGGCCAGACCGGGTTGCCGGGGGTGGCCGCGGCATGACCGGAGAGGCTTAGGGTAGCGAGGAGAAGGAGGGAGAGGGCCAGGGCCGCGGCGGTGGGACCCCGGCGGCCGGGCCGCCAGGGCCGGCAGGCTAAGACTGCCAGGGCCAGGATGGCCCGCAGGGCGTATAGCCGGCCGAGCCGGCTGCCGGTGGCCAGGGCGAGGGCGGTCTGGAGGTGTGGCCCGGAGAGGAAGGGGACGGGGCGGAGGGAGGCGGCAATCCGCAGGAGGTCCGCCAGCGCGGCCAGGGCCAGGGCCGCCCCGGCCGCCGTGGCCAGGAGCCGGCCCCACCGGGCCTGGGCCTCTGCGAGGGCCTCCCGATCCCCGTCCGGGGCAAGGCTGGTCAGGCTGGGCTGCCAGATCAGGGCACCGAAGGCGGGGACGCCGGCCAGGACGGCGGCGGCCAGCAACTGCACGGCCCGGAGGGTGGCGACCATGGCCTACCTGCCCCGCCTCACCCGTAGCCCCAGGGCCACCACGGCGGCTCCCACCGCGGCCAGCCCTCCCACAGCGACCCAGGGCCAGGGGGAGCGGGCCGGTCTGCCGCTTTCGGTTCCCGGGGCAACAGGGGCAGCCGCAGGGCCAGTGGGCGCCGGTGGGGTGGCCGGCTCGTCAGGACCGGCGACCTGGCCCGTACTGGGCTCTTCGACCGGGGGCTGGTCCCCTGGTGCCGGGTCAGGGGTGGTCCCTGGGGCCGGAGCTGGATGGGAGTGGGCCGGCGGCTGCTTCGGCTCGGCTCCCCCCGCTGGCCCCGGGACCGGTTCCGACGGGGAAGGCGCCGGCTTGGACCCGCCGGAGGGCGTTCCCGGCCCCGGCGGTGTGCCGGTCCCCGGTGCCCCGGGGGCAGTCCCCCCCGCGGGGGGCGCCGGCGGTTGCGATGGCGCCGGCTGGGCGCTGCCGCCGGGGGGTGCCCCGATGACCTGGGGCTCAGCGGGCCTGGTCCTGGGAAGGGGCACACCGACGGCAAACTGGATGCTGCCGTCGGTGACGTGGGTGTCCTTGGACAGCACCTGCCAGCGCACCTTGTAGACCCCGTCGGGGAGGGGAGGCAGTCGGAGGACCAGTGTCCTGTCCCCCTCTGCCGCCTGGGCAGTCCCGGGCACCGGCTGCTCCTGGGCGTCAAGGAGGGTCAGGGTGGAGAACTCGGTCTCCAGGGGCTCGGTGAAGGTGATCCGGACCTCCGGCGGCGGCGCGCTCAGCTCGGCGCCGTCGGCGGGGGTGGACCGTTCCACATAGGCATGGGCCAGGGCGCTGCCGGCCAGGGGCACGGCAAGGAGCAGGGCGGCCAGGCCGGCCAGCAAGGCCTTCCGGTGAGCTTGCACCTGTACACCTCCAAAACGGGTCCGCGGTCCAGGAACCGAACAGGCCTGCTCCGACGGAGATCAGTGGCCGCCGGCACCCATCCGGCGGCCACCGACCCGTGGGGCGCAGGGCTTATCACTGCAGATAGACCAGCACCGTGGCCCCGAGGCCGGCGGTGGGGGGCAGGTACTCCACCGTGGCGCCGAAGGACTCAGCCAGGAACCGCAGAGGTACCATGGTCCGGCCCGACTTCACGTACGGGGCAGCATCCAGGGTGAAGGCCCGGCCGTCCACCGTGGCCTGCGCCTCACCGATTCGGAGCTGCACCGTCACCCCATTCCGGGTTGCGGTGACGGTCCGGGTCTGTGGGTCGTAGTCAACGGTAGCCCCCAGGGCCTCGGCCACCGCCCGGTAGGGCAGGAAGGTGCGGTTGTTCGCGATCTCCGGCAGGCCGGTGCCCGCGTCCAGCCGCAGCCCCTGGCCGTTGACGAGGATGGTCATGGGCTGGCCAGCCGCAGCGGCCGGAGCCGGAACCTCCCGGTGGACGACGAAGGTCATGGTCGCCTCGTAGGTAGTCCGGTCGTACTGCCCCTCCTGCCGTTCATCCGCCGCGGCGATCGCAGCGGTGACCAGGTAGAAGTCCGGGTTGCCGGCGGTGAAGCTGACCACGCCGTTCGCATCGGTCTGGTACTCCCAGGCCTCGGCGGTGCTGCGGCGGATCACCTTCACGTGCTGACCCGGCGCGGGCTGGCCCTTGATCCGGAGCTGGATGCGCACCGGAGCGCCGGGGGTCAGGCTGACGGGGCTGACCAGGGGAATCAGCTCAGCCCGGTCCGGGGTGACGGGGCGGCTGAACCCGGCCAGGAATGCGACCCGCTCCCGGAGCGGGAGGTCTGCGGCCGCCACGAAGGTCTTGGCACTCCGCAAGGTGCGGACCGCCACTTCACCGTGCTTGAAGATGCTGTCCCCTTCCACGCTGACGATGTAAGCGCCGGGAACCCCGGGGACAAAGGCCGCGGTGTAGTACCCCTTGGTCCCGGGGGGCGGGGTATCGGTGGGTTCGCCGGTATCGAAGACGTTGGCCGAGATGTCGGTCTTGGTGCCGTCCGGGCTGGTCACATACACCCGGGTTGTCTCCATAGACCACTTGCCGGCGATCCGGTAGCTCGCATGGTTGTTCGAATGGTTGCCGAAGAGGAGGTCGACGTACGCCAGGTCGCCCACCCGGGCGATGGGGGTGTTGGGCTCGACCCACCCCTGGTGCGCCAGGGCGGTGCCCGCCAGCGACAACAAAAGGGCGGCCGCGGCCAGGCCACCCACGATCCGCTTGAACATCACTATCACCTCTGGATTGCACAGATTGGGCCTTTTCATGATCGTATGTGACGATCACCTCACATCGCAAGGCGCGGCTGGGGCTATCCCGGCTCCTCGAAACGGCCTAGGAGGGCTGGCGGCTGTTTTCCGTGGCGGGACGGACCGGTTGCCGGTGAGCCGGGCCCCGGGACCTGCCGGACCCGCCGGCGGGGCCCGCCGGTCAGGCCGCCAGGACTGGCAGCCAGGAACGCCAGGGTGGCCGGCGCCCCTGGCCTACCTGCCCCGCCTCACCCGCAGCCCCAGGGCCACCACGGCGGCTCCCGCCACGGCCAGCCCTCCCACAGTGACCCAGGGCAGGAGGGAGCGGGCCGGTCTGCCGCTTTCGGTTCCCGGGGCAGGTGGGATCGCCGGGGCGGCCCCGGGGGCGGCTGGCCCGGCAGGGGGCTCCGCGGGTGCCGGCTGGGCGTCGCCGGCGGGTTCCGCGGCCGGAGGCTCACCGGGCTGCTCCTGGGCTGGGGCCGCGACGGTAAACTCGATGCTCCCCTCGGTGACGTGGCCGTCCTTGGCCAGAATCCGCCAGCGCACCCGGAAGGCCCCGCTGGGCAGGGGAGGCAGCCGGAGGGTCAGGGTCCTGTCCCCCTCCGCCGCCTGGGTGGTCCCGGGCACCGGCTGCCCCTGGGCGTCGACCAGGGTGAGGGTGGAGAGCTGGGGCTCCAGGGGTTCGGTGAAGGTGATCCGGACTTCCGGCGGCGGCGCGCTCAGCACGGCCCCGTCGGCGGGGACCGATTCCTCCAACCCGGCGTGGGCCTGGGCCGTGCCGGCCGCGGATGCGAACAGGAGCAGGGTGGCCAGCAGGGCCAGGGAGGTCTTTTGGTGGATTTGCACTTGGGCACCTCCGCAGTGGTAGCTTCAGTGGTCGCTTCCCGGGGACCGAGGCGGTGAATCCCCGCCCTCCGGGCTCCGGAGCTAGAGCGGCAGGGTGAGCTGGGTGCGGTGAGCGGCGCCCGAGCACCCACCCGGCTGCGGCTCCGCCCCCACTGCCGCCCGGCGGGGCCGGCCGCCGCCCAGGCCGGCGCCAGCCACCCAGGCGGCCACCCGCCGCTCCAGCGGGGCCACGTAGGCCCTGGGTGCGCACCGATCCCGGTACAGCCGCTCGTAACTCCGGGCCAGGTGCGGGTAATGCTCGGCCAGCCCCTCCAGGAAGTATTCCCGCACCCCCGGGTCAAGGCGCAGGACGGCGGGGTGGACCGCCGCGGCGCCGGCCTCCCGGGCCGCTGCGATCACCGCCCGGATGGAGGCGGGCCGGTCCGTCAGCCCCGGGAGGATGGGCGCCATCAGGACGGCCACCGGGATCCCCGCTGCCGCCAGCATCGCCACCGCCCGCAGCCGGTCCTGAGGGGAGGGGGTCCCCCGCTCCAGCCGGCGCCAGACCTCCCGGTCCAGGGTGCCGATGCTAACGTAGACCGTGGCCCCGGCGACCCGGTCCAGCTCCCGGAGCACGTCCCGGTCCCGGACCACCAGGGTGGACTTGGTGGTGAGGCTGGCGGGGGTCCGGTACTCCGCCAGGGCCTCCAACAGCCCCCGGGTCAGCCGGTACCGGCCCTCGATGGGCTGGTACGGGTCGGTGCTGGTCCCGATGGCCACCAGCTCCCGGCGCCACCCGGGCCGGGCCAGTTCCCGGCGGATCACCGCCGGGGCGTTCACCTTGGCGAAGAGGATCCGCTGGAAGTCCTCCCCCGGGCCGAGGTCCAGGTAGGTGTGGGTGACCCGGGCGTAACAGTAGAGGCAGGCGTGGGTGCACCCCCGGTACGGGTTGGCGCTCCACCGGAAGGGCATCCCCTTCACCGGGTTGATGACCGACTTGCACTCGATCTCCCGCACCTCGGCCCGGGGCATCGCCCTGACCTCCCCAAACACATGTTCCCTATCACAATAGAACATGTGTTCGGAGATGTCAAGGCGGCGGCCGGAGGAAGGGGAGCGCCCCGGTGACGGGTGCGGCGGCTGGGCGATAGGCCTCAACGGGCCGTGGCGACTGGGCGCCGGCCTCCCCGGACTGTGGCTGCTGGGCCTCCCCGGCCCATGACGGCTGACCGGCCCCCCCTCACCGGCGACTCAGCCGCAGGGCCGCCTCCGCCAGCAGGGCCGCGGCCCGGTCGACCTCCTCCTCGGTGGTCCAGCGGCCCAGGCTGAGCCGCACCGCCCCCAGGGCCACCTCGTCGGGCAGCCCCATGGCCTTCAGCACCGGCGACGGCGCCGGCACTCCCGCGTGGCAGGCGGAGCCGGTGGAGGCGGCGACCGCGGGCACCGCGGCCAGCAGGTCGTACCCGGCCACCCCCGGGAAGCTGACGTTGAGGGTGTTGGGGAGCCGCTCCTCCGGGTGGCCGTTGAGGCGCAGGCCCTCCACACGGTCCCGGAGGGCGGCGTGCAGCCGGTCCCGGAGGCGCCGGAGCCGGTCCGCCTCCTCCCCGAGTTTCTCCCCGGCGAGGGCGCAGGCGGCGCCGAGGCCCACGATGTACGGCACGTTCTCCGTCCCGGCCCGGCGGCCCCCTTCGTGGCCGGCCCCGTGGATCAGGGGCTCCAGCACCACCCCCCGGCGGACGTAGAGGGCGCCGATCCCCTTGGGGGCGTAGAGCTTGTGCCCCGCCACGGTGAGGAGGTCCACCTGGAGGTCCTCTACGTTCAGCGGGATCTTCCCCACCGCCTGGGCCGCGTCGGTGTGGAAGAGCACCCCGTGCCGCCGGGCGACGGCCCCGATCTCCCGGATGGGCTGGAGGGTGCCGGTCTCGTTGTTGGCGGTCATCACGGTGATCAGGATGGTGTCTTTCCGGATGGCCCGGGCGACGTCATCGGGGTCCACCCGGCCGGTAGCGTCCACCGGCAGGCAGGTGACTTCAAACCCGTGCCGCTCCGCCAGGTACCGGCAGGTCTGGAGCACCGCCGGGTGCTCGACGGCGGTGGTGATGATGTGCCGCCCCCGGTCCCGGTGGGCAAAGGCGACCCCCTGGATGGCCAGGTTGTCGCTCTCGCTGCCGCCGCCGGTGAAGACCACCTCCTCCGGGGCGCAGCCCAGGAGGGCGGCGACCTGGCCCCGGGCCTTCTCGACGGCCTCCCGGGCGGCCCGGCCGTACCCGTGGGTGCTGGACGGGTTGCCGAAGTGCCGGGTGAAGTACGGCTCCATGGCCGTCAGAACCGCCGGATCCACCGGGGTGGTCGCGTTGTAGTCCAGGTAGATGGGCCCCTCGGACCAGGGGCGCTCCGCCGCCGGCTCCGCAGGCGGCTGCCGGCGGGAGAACGGCTGCTGCTCCACAGGCGATCCCTCCTCCGCGGCCCACCCCCCGGGTCCAGGGGGTGGGCATTGGGGTGTTCCTTGCCCGCACCCTACCACACCGCGCAAGTTCCGGCAACGGTGCCCGGGGTAGGTGGACTGGCCGCCCCGGGCTCCACTTCCTGACCGGAGGTCAGCAGGAAAAGTCGGTGGCCAAATGGAAAATAGAACTCGGCTTATTTTTCACCGTAAAGAAAGTGCCGGAACCCCCGGGGCGAGGGCCCGGAGGCCGGCGGGGTTGGCGCCGGGGGCCGCAGCGTACCGGCGGGAGAAGGGAGGTCGGCCAGATGGCACCGGGACGGCGGGGCCAGGGGATGGGCGAGGTGCGGCCCCTCAACGCGGGCACCATGCGGCTGGCCAACCGGCGGCTGGTCCTGGCCGCGATCCGGCGGCACGGGCCCGTCTCCCGGGCTGAACTCGGGCATCTCACGGGCCTCAGCCAGCCCGCGATCACCGGCATCGTCCGGGAACTGCTCCGGGAGGGGCTGGTCCGGGAGGTCGGGGTGGGCCAGTCCTCCGGGGGCCGCCCGCCGATCCTGCTGGTCTTCAATCCCACGGCCCAGTACGTGCTGGCTGCGACCCTGGAGGGGGACGCTCTCCAGGCCGGGGTGGCGGACCTGAGCGGCCAGGTGGTGGCGGAGGAGAGCCTGCGGGTGGCCGCGGCCCTCTAATAAACAATGAAGGCGGCGGCGAAAAAAGAAGGAGAGAACTAG
>QGUP01000518.1 GCA_003242505.1 Bacillota bacterium | reverse complement strand
TTGATGCCCCGGGTCGGGAGGCTGACCGGGCCTACGGCGATCCCCGCCAGGGAGATGCCGAGCCATACCTTGGCCCACTTGATGAAGTCAAACTGCCGCCGCATCAGGCCTGCACCTCCTCCCGGATGCCGAAGAGACTGCGCTTGCCAAACCAGCCGGTGTTGACCGCCAGCACCAGGAGCCACCGGCTGAGGGTGACCGCGGTGAAGAAGGAGATGGCGGTACCCAGCCAGAGGGTGAGGCCAAAGCCCTTGATGGGCCCGGTGCCGAAGTACTGGAGGACCAGCCCCGCGGCGATGGTGGTGAGGTTGGCGTCCGCGACGGCCGCAAAGGCCCGGTGGAAGCCCACGTCGATCGCGCTGCGGAGGCCCGTGCCCTTCCGCAGTTCGTCCTTGATCCGCTCGAAGATGACGATGTTCGCGTCCACCGACATGCCGAGGGAAAGGACGATACCGGCGATGCCGGGGAGGGTGAGCACCGCGTCAATCGCGATGAGCGCCCCGGCGGTGAGGAAGAGGTAGACGATCAAGGCCAGGTCCGCCAGGAAGCCGGGGAGCCGGTAGATCGCGACCATGAAGAGCATCACCAGGGCCACGCCCACCGCCCCGGCCTGCAGGCTCTTCTGGAAAGCCGCCTGGCCCAGGGTGGGGCTGATGCTCCGGTTCTCGATGATGTTGAGCTTCACGGGCAGGGCGCCGCCGTTGATGAGGCTGGCGAGGTCGGCGGCCTCCTGCGCGGTGAAGTCGCCGATGATCTGGGCCTGCCCGCCGGTGATGACGCTCTGCACCACCGGGTTGGAGATCATCTCGTCGTCGAGGTAGATGGCGATGGGCTGGCCCAGATACTTCCGGGTCGCCTCTTCAAACTTCTTCGGTCCCTCGCCCTTCAAGGAGAGGGCCACCACGAAGTTCCCGGAGGCCGGGTCCTGGACCGCCTGGGCCCGCTCCACGTCGTTGCCGGTGAGGACCTCCTGGCCGTCGGGGCCGACAAACCGCAGGACCGCGGTCTTGCCCACCATTTCCCGGGCCCGCTCCACATCGTGGACGTCGGCCAGCTCGACGACGATCCGGTCCTGCCCCTCAAGCTGGATGTTCGGCTCGCTGACGCCGAGGGTGTTGACCCGCCGCTCGATCACCCGGGCCGCGTCCTCCATCGCCTGTCGGGTGACCGGGGTATCAGCGGTGGGCTCCCCCTGGAGCACCAGCCGGACCCCGCCCGCGATGTCCAGTCCCTTCTTGACGTACGCAGTCAGCGGCCAGACCCTGGAAAAGAGAAAAGCGGCTGTGAGGATCAAAAGAATCAGGGCCGGGAAGAGGACCCTGGCCCATCTGGTCCTGGCCTGCACCTTGGGCTTGTCCCCCTTCGTTTTCCGTCGCACCCAGGTTATGTTCCGAGGGGATTATACTCCCGGGCTCTAAAGGTGTCAACGAAGCCGTCGGAGAGTTCTTGCCGGGCCCAGCGTGCTGACCGGGCCGAGGGTTCTTGCCGGACCAGGCGTTCCGGCCGGGCCCCGGTCCGGCCCTAGCGCCACCAGGGGGGCGCCAGGTCCACCCCGGCGGCAATGAGCGCCTCCGCCGCGGCCCGGGCGAGGGCCGGGGCCCCGGGGGTGTCGCTGTGGATGCAGAGGGTCCGGGGGCTCAGCCGCAGAATGCTGCCGTCCACCGCCGCCACGGTCCCCTCCGTCGCGAGCCGCACCGCCCTTCGGGCCACCTCCCCGGGGTCGGTGATGAGGGCCCCGGGCTCGGACCGGGGCACCAGGGTGCCGTCGGGCCGGTAGGCCCGGTCCAGGAAGGCCTCCGCCGCCACCCGGATCCCCATCTCCTCCGCCACCTGGGCCAGGAGGCTCCCCGGCGGGGCGTAGATGAAGAGGTCCGGGTCGTAGGACCGGGCCGCCCGGACCAGGGCAGTGGCGACCTCCTCGTGAACGAGGGCGTCGTGGTAGAGGGCGCCGTGGGGCTTGAGGTGGGAGAGGCCCATCCCCAGGGCCCGGCAGATCCCCCCCAGCGCCCCGAGCTGGTAGAGGGTGTCGGTGTAGATCTCTTCTTCGGTGCACCGGAGGTGCCGGCGGCCAAAGCCC
>QGUP01000084.1 GCA_003242505.1 Bacillota bacterium | reverse complement strand
CGCTCGGGGCTGAAGGGGGCCTCCCCCAGCCGGCGGCAGCTGAGGAACAGCCGGTCCGGCGCTTCCCCGGCCTTGGCGGCGGCGACCAGCAGGGCCCCTTCCGTCGGGTCCCCCTGGATCCCCCAGGCCCCGGACCGGTCCCCCTGCCGAGGCGGCACCAGTTCCGCGTTGTTGCAGAGGACCCCGCTCCGGAGGGTCTGGACCAGGGCCGCGTCCTCCGCCGCCGGGCAGGGCCGGTCGCTCCCCTCGGGGTAGAACTCCCCGGCCGGACGGTAGCCGTCCCCGGTCACCCGGTAGCTCCGGCCCGGGGTCCAGACCGCCCGGACCATCATCTCGTTCCGGGTGAGGGTCCCGGTCTTGTCCGAGAGGATCGCGGTGGCGCAGCCCAGGGTCTCCACCGCCTGGAGCCTGCGGACGATGGCGTTGCGCCGGATCATCCGCTGCACCCCGAGGGCGAGGGCGACGGTGACGATGGCCGGCAGCCCCTCGGGGATGGCCGCCACCGCCAGGGAGACGCCGGTGAGGAACATCCGGGTGGCCGGCTCGCCCCGGAGGGTACCGGCCACCACCACCAGGGCGCAGATGCCCAGGCAGGCCAGGACCAGCCACCGGCCCAGCTGGTCCAGCCGGCGCTGGAGGGGGGTCGGCTCCTCCTCGGCCTCCTGGATCATCCCGGCGATCCGGCCCACCTCGGTGGCCATCCCCGTGGCCACCGCCACCGCCTCCCCCCGGCCGCCCCGGAGCACGGTGCCCAGGTAGACCATGTTCCGCCGGTCCCCGAGGGGGGTGTCGGGGGCCCCGACCCAGGTGGCCGCCTTGGCCACCGGCACCGACTCGCCGGTGAGGGCCGCCTCCTCCGCCAGGAGGCTGTGGGCCTCCAGGAGCCGGGCATCCGCGGGCACCCGGTCCCCGGCCTCCAGGAGCAGGACGTCCCCCGGGACCACCTCCGCGGCGGGGACCTCCTGCACCCGGCCCTCACGGCGGACCCGGGCGGTGGGGGCGGCGAGCTCTTTCAGGGCCGCGAGGGACCGCTCGGCCCGGTACTCCTGGACAAACCCCAGGAGAGCGTTCAGCACGACGATGGCCACGATGGTCAGGGCGTCGGCCCGTTCCCCCAGGGCGTAGGAGACCCCGGTGGCCACCAGGAGGATCAGGACCATGAAGTCCTGGAACTGGGCCAAAAGGATCGCCCACCAGGGGGCCTGGGGCGCCTCCCGGAGCAGGTTGGGGCCCACCGATTCGAGGCGCCGCCGGGCCTCCCGGTGGGAGAGGCCGCCGGGGCCGGTGGCCAGGGCGGCCAGGACCTCCTCCGGGGCCTGGGCGTGCCAGGGTTTCCGATCGGTCGCAGCCACCGGGTTCCCTCCCTCAAGGCTGGGAGTCTCACCCCCACTCCTACGTCCCGGGCCCCGGAAGTAGACGCCGGCACCGGCCCCCGGGGCGGGTGTCCCCCAGGAAGCCGCCAGGAGGAGGGAAATGGACCCCGCTGGAAGCCGCGGGGAGGAGAAAGGGGACCGGGGCTCAAAAGGAGAAGGTGACAGACAGATGAGACAAGGAGGGCCCGGGGGCCGGGGCGCCTGGCCCGGGCACACGGGAGACCCCCGGTGTACCCGGAGGACGTGCCCTTCACCCCTGGGTCAGGGAGGGAAACCGGTGGCCTACTGGCTTCTGAAGACGGAACCGGAGGAGTACAGTTACGGCGACCTGGAGCAGGCCGGCCGGGACGTGTGGGACGGGGTGCGGAATCCCACCGCCCAGCGGCACCTGCGGGCCATGCAGCCGGGGGACCTGGCCTTCATCTACCACACCGGATCGGAGCGGGCGGTGGTGGGGATCGCCCGGGTGGCGTCGGCTCCGTACCCGGACCCCCAGGACCCCGCGGGCCGCCTCGTGGTGGTGGACGTGGAGCCCGCCGGCCGGCTGCCCCGGCCGGTCCCCTTGGCGGAGATCAAGGCCGATCCGGCCTTTGCCGGGTGGGAACTGGTCCGGCTGCCCCGGCTGTCGGTGATGCCGGTGCCTGAGCCGCTCTGGCAGCGGATCCTGGCGCTGGCCGGAGGGTAGAGAGGCGAGGCGACCTCCGGGCCGCCCGGGCCCGGAGGTCGCCCCCTCTCTTTCCGCCTCGAACTACACCTTGAACGCCCCCGCCGCCTGCTCGAGTTGCCGGGAGACGGCCCCCAGTTCCCGGGCCGCGGCGGAGACCTGCTCCGTCGCGCTGGTCACCTCCTGGGCCGCGGCGGCCACCCCTTCCACCGCGGAGGCGTTGGCCTCCGCCACCGCGGCCACCTCGGCCACGCTCCGGGCCACCTCCCCCACGCCGGCGGCCATCTCCTCCGTCGCCGCGGTGCTCTCCTCCGCCAGCGCGGCCACGTTGGCCACGGCGGCCGACGCCGCCTGCACCGCTTCCCGCACCGCCTCCGCCCCGGCGGCCACCTCGTCCAGTTCCGCGGCGAGGGCCTGGGCCGTGGCCAGGATCCGGTCCAGGCCAGCCCCCACGCCGCTGGCCAGGTGAGCGCCCTCCTCCGCCGCCCGGGTGCTGGCCGCCATGGCCTGGTCGACCCGCTGGATCTCCTCCTGGATCCGGGCCACCAGGCCGGCGATCTCCGTCGCAGAGCGCCGGGAGCTCTCCGCCAGCTTCCGGACTTCGTCCGCCACCACGGCAAAGCCCCGGCCGTGCTCACCGGCCCGGGCGGCCTCGATGGCCGCGTTGAGGGCCAGGAGGCTGGTCTGGTCGGCGATCCCGGTGATGGCGCCGGTGATGGAACCGATCTCCCGGGAAAGCCGGCTCAGCTCCGCCACGGTGGCCGCGGCCTGCTCCACCGCAGCCCGGATCTGGCCGATTTGCTCCACGGCCTGCCGGACCACCGCCGCCCCTTCCCGGGCGTCCACCGCCCCTTCCGCCGCGGCCTGGGCCATCCGCCGGCTGCTCTCCGCCATCCGGCACGCAGCCTCCGCGACCTCCGCCAGCCGGCGGCTGACCTCCTGCACCTCCTCCGAGACCCGGCCAGCGCCGGCGGCAATCTGGCCGATCCCCTGCTCCAGGTCCTGGAGGTGCTGCCGCACCGCCCGGGCCACGGCCAGTTGCTGCCCGGCGCCCCCGGCCAGGTCCTCCACCGCCCGGGCCATCTCGGCCGCGGCCCCCGCGGACCGCTGGGCCGAGTCCTCCAGCTTGCGCACCGCCCCCGTCAGCCGGGCCGCGGAGTCCTTCATCCCCGCCAGGAGCCCGGCCAGCCGGAGGGCCATCTCCTCCACGGACCGGGCGAGGTCCGTCAGTTCCGCCACCCCTCGCCGGCTGAGGGGCGGCAGCCGGAGGTCGCCGCTCGCCACCTGGGCGGCGGCCCGGGAGACCTCCCCGGCCTGCCGGGCCACATGCCGGGCGGTGCGGAGGGCCAGCAGGGTGCCGGCCACCACCGCCGCCCCGGTAAACCCGTAGAGGAACCGCTGCGTGGCCCGGCGCCGCTCCTCCAGGGCCTGCTGCTGGGCCTGGCCCCGGTCCTCGAGGTCTGCCTTCAGCCCCGCGACCGCCGACTGGAGGTCCTGCTGGGCCGCCGCCAGTTCGGCGGTAAAGCGCCGCTGCTCTTCCGGGGAGGCCGTGGCGTAGCGCCAGCTCTCTCCGGTCTTGAGGGCGTACGCCTCCAGGGCCTCGCCCACCGCCTCGACCCGGGCCCCGATCTCGGCGTCCGGAGCCTGGCCCAGGAGGTCGTGGAGAACCAGTCGGGCCTGGCGGATGGCATCGTTGTACTGGGTCCGGTAGGCAAAGTCCCCGGACAGGGCGTAGGCGGTGACGGCCTGGCCCGAGGCCAGCACCCAGGTCTCCAGTTCCGAAGCCAGGCGGCCGTAGCGGACGTACTCCTGGTAGGACTCCTGGTATCCGGCGGAGACCCGGTTCAGGCTGCTCACCGCCAGGGCGGTGGTGAGGGCCATCAGCCCGGCCAATCCGAGGTACCCGGCCATCAGCCGGAAGCCGATGCCGGCGAGCCGCAGCCGGCCCCCGGGGAGGCCCACCCTCTCCCACAGATGCCGCTTCCCCTTCGGCCCCCGGGAAGAAGGCCCTTCCCGGGCCGGTTCGTCAGCGCCTTTCCGTTGCCGCCCAGTTCCCCGCAAGCGGATCCACGCCAACTGCCCTCTGCCCTCCTGTTCACCCGTCCCGGGAATCTCGCTCTCCCGGCATTCCCGAGTTCCCGGATTTCATGGAAATAATGGTTCATAGCCTATATTTTTATTATACAGAGACGCGCTTTCCGTCAACGGAGGGCCGGCGGCCGGAGGTGCGGCCCGCCCGGTGGTCCTTCGGTCTGCCGCCCCATTCAGCGGTCCCGGGCCCCCTTGACGGCTCGGCCTACTCCTCGGCGGCGGTGTTGATCTGCCACGGAACGCCGAACCTGTCCACCAGGGACCCGTAGGCCGGGCTCCAGTCGGTCTTCTGCAGCGGCACCTCCACCCGGCCGCCCTCCGCCAGGGCCGCGAAGATGCGCTGGGCCTCCTCGACGGAGCTTGTGTGCAGCGCGATGGTCACCTGGTTGCCGACTTGATAAGGCTGCCCGGGGAAGGTGTCGGAGAACATGAGGTCGGCATCGCCGACCTTCAGGTGGGCATGCATCACCCGTTCCTTCGCCTCCGCCGGGACGTACTGGTCGGCGCCGGGCATCTCGCCCAAGGTCATGATGCCGACCACCTGGGCGTCCAGGGCCTGCTGGTAGAAGGCGATGGCCTCCCTGGCATTCCCATTCAACACGATGTAGGGATTGAGGCGCAGGGGCAATCTCGATCACTCCTTCGGTCCGAATCGGTGCGGAACGCCCTCCATGATACCGGCGCATCGGGCGGCGGTGGAACTGTATGATTCCCTGGGCACCGCATTGTTGCCAGGACACCGGGCCGCTGGTACACTGCAACTGCTGGCCCCGCGCCGGCCCGGAATCCGGGCCCCGGGGCACCGGAGCGACTGAGGAGGAACCCCCAATGGGCTTTGACGCCACCGTCCTGGCAGCCGTCGTCGACGAACTGGACCGGCACCTCCGGGGCGGCCGGATCCACAAGGTCTACCAGCCCACCCCCTGGGAACTGCACCTGCTGGTCTACGCCGGCCGGGAGCACCTGCGGCTTCTGCTCTCCTGCCATCCCCAGGGGGCCCGGCTCCACCTCACCCAGGTGGTCCGGCCCAATCCCCCCCACCCGCCCACCTTCTGCATGCTCCTGCGCAAGCACCTGGAAGGCGGCCGGATCCTGGCGGTGCGGCAGGTGGGCCGGGAGCGGATCGCCCACGTGGAGGTGGGCGCCCTGGACGAACTGGGCAATCCGGCCACCTACACCCTGGTGGCCGAGGTGATGGGCAAGCACTCCAACCTGGTGCTCCTGGCCCCCAGCGGCCGGATCATCGACGCCGCCCGCCGGGCGACGGAGGAGCAGAACCGGTACCGGGAGGTGCTCCCGGGGCTCCCCTACGTGCCGCCGCCCCCCACGGGCAAACTGGACCCGGCGGCGGTCACCGGAGAAGAACTCGGCCAGTGGCTCGCCCGGGCCGGGGTGGAGGCCATGGGCCGGCCGGCCTGGCAGTTCGTCCTGGACGCGGTGGACGGCCTGGGGCCCCTGGTGGCCCGGGAGATCGCCCACCGGGCGGGGGTCGGGGGCCTCGCGGGCAACCTGGGACCGGCGGAGCTGGACCGGCTGGCCCGGGCCTGCCGGGAACTCTACGCCCTGGTGGACAGCCGCGCCTTTGCCCCCACCCTCCTCCTGGACGAAGCCGGCCAGCCCAGGGACTTCGCCGTGGTGGAACTCCGGCACTGGGCCGGCGCCACCCTGCCCGTCGATTCGGTCTCGGCCCTCCTGGACCGGTTCTACGCCGCCCAGGAGGAGCGGCAGCGCACCACCGCCCTCCGGGCCGAACTCCGGCGGGTGCTGGCCCAGGAACTGGGCCGGGTCCGGCGGAAGCTCCAGGCCCAACTCGAGGACCTGCGCCGGGCGGAGGAGGCCGAGCCCCTCCGGCAGAAAGGCGAGCTTCTCATGGCCTACCTCTGGCAGGTGCCCCGGGGGGCCGACCGGGTGGAACTCCCCAACTTCTACGACCCGGAGCAGCGGCCGGTGGTGATTGAGCTCGACCCGGCCCTCAGCCCGGCGGAGAACGCCCAGGCCTACTTCCGCCGGTACCAGAAGGCCCGGTCGGGCCTCCAGGCCATCCGGGAGCAGGTGGCTCGCAGCCAGGCGGAGCTGCAGTACCTGGAGCAGGTGGAGGCCACCCTCGCCGCCGCGGCATCCCTGCCGGAACTCGAAGAGATCCGGGCCGAACTCGCAGCGGAGGGCTACCTGAGCGAGGGCCCGGCGGAGGAGAAGGGCCGCGGCGCCGGGGCCCGGGGGGCGGCCGGCGGGCGCCGGGCCGGGGAGGGCCTTCAGGGGTCCGGCCAGCCCTCCCGGCCCCTGGTGGTCCGCTCCAGCGACGGCCTGGAGATCTGGGTGGGGCGGAACAACCGGCAGAACGAGACCCTCACCTTCAAACTCGCCGCCCCCACGGACCTCTGGCTCCACGCCAAGGAGATCCCGGGCGCCCACGTCATCCTGCGGCTTCCCCCGGGGGTGGAGCCGCCGGAGACCAGCCTCCGGGAGGCGGCCCTTCTGGCCGCGTACTTCTCCAAAGCCCGGCTCTCAGCCAACGTGCCGGTGGACTACACCCTCCGCCGGCATGTCCGCAAGCCCCCGGGGGCCCGGCCGGGGATGGTGCTCTACGACCACCACCGCACCCTTCACGTCACCCCGGACCCGGAGCGGGAGCCTTTCCTCCAGCAGGCCCTGACCGCGGCGGGCATGGCCGGCGCCGCTGGCTCTGACACCGTGCCGGAAGGCTGAACAAGACGGCCGGGGACATCCCTGCCCGCCGGCAGGGATGTCCCCGGCCCACTTTGTTCTTCCGCGCGGTCTCCGTCGGCTACGTCTGGAACCTGTATCGGCTAACCTCAGTCCCCGAAACGGTCATCCCCGGCGCGCAGCGGCTCCCGGCGCTCCCGCCGGGCCACCCCGGTGGCGTAGGCCGCCTCCATCACCGCCCGGGAGACGGCATCGACCACCCGGCGGTTGAAGACGCTGGGGATGATGTACTCCTCGGAGAGCTCCTCGTCGCTCACCACCCCGGCGATGGCCCGGGCCGCCGCCAGCTTCATCTCGTCGTTGATCTCCCGGGCCCGGCAGTCCAGGGCGCCCCGGAAGATGCCGGGGAAGCAGAGCAGGTTGTTGATCTGGTTGGGGTAGTCGCTCCGTCCCGTGGCCAGCACCCGGACGTAGGGGGCCGCCTCCTCGGGCTCGATCTCCGGCACCGGGTTGGCCATGGCAAAGACGATGGGATCCCGGGCCATCCGCCGGATGTGCTCCACCTTCAGCACCCCGGGGCCGGAGACGCCGATGAAGACGTCGGCCCCGGCGATCGCGTCGTCCAGGGTCCCCCGGAGCCCCTCGGGGTTGGTGTGCTGCGCGAGCCAGGTCCACATGGGGTTCTCGGGATAGTCCCGGCCCCGCTCGATGATGCCGATCCGGTCCACCCCCACGAGGTTCCGGACCCCGGCCCGGAGCAGAAGCTTGATGATGGCCACCCCGGCGGCGCCGCAGCCGACCAGCACCACCTTGACCTCGTCGAGCCGCTTGCCCACCACCTTGAGGGCGTTGATCAGCCCGGCGAGGACCACCACCGCGGTGCCGTGCTGGTCGTCGTGGAAGACCGGGATGTCCAGTTC
>QGUP01000083.1 GCA_003242505.1 Bacillota bacterium | reverse complement strand
CCCCTCCAGGGCGTCGATCACCGCGGTCTCCTCCCCCGAGACCGGGGTCGGCACCGACCGGACCAGGGTCACCTCCCCGGCGAGGAGCCCCGCGGCCCGGGCTTCAGCCAGGGCCTCTTCGAGGCTCGCCACCGCGGCCTCCGCATCGCCCCGGACGTAGAGAAACCCCTGTTCCGCCCCCACCGCGTGCATGGCGAGGAGGAGCCCCTCCAGCACCCGGTGGGGGTGCCGCTCCATCAGCAGCCGGTCCTTCCGGCTCAGGTTCAGGCTTTCCGCCCCGTTGGCCACCACGTACCGGGTGGGCGCAGGGCTGCGGCTCACCCGTTCCCACTTCTCCGCCACCGGCCGGCCGGCCCCGGTGCCGCCCCGGCCCCGGACCCCGGCGGCCCGGACCTGGCTGAGAACCCAGGCCGGCCCCTCAGCCCGGGCCCGGGCGAGGCCCCCGTAGCCCCCCCGGGACCGGTACCGGTCGAGGTCCTCCCGGCCGGTCTCCCCGGGCTCGATGAGGAGGTGAGTCACTGGACCCGCCCTCCCCGGCGGTAGCCCTGCTCCGCGGCCACCAGGTCCAGTTTCCGGGTCCGAGCGTCCTCGACAAAGAGGTCGACGCTCGGCAGGGCCAGGAGGCCCCCGTGGCGCTGATCGAGGGTCTTGATGTATCCGCCGCAGGCGTCGCAGACGTCCAGCCGGAAGGGCTCCAGGTCCGCCACCGTCAGGACCTGGAGCTTCTTCGCGTCGTCGGTCTCGCACCAGACGCAGGCGAGCCGGTGGGTCTGCCACTGGGTGTCGCAGAGGCCGCAGTGAAGGTACCGGAGGTTGTCCGGGTCGATCCGGGCGACGTCCGGCTCCCGGCCGCAGACCGGGCAGTAGTTGTGCCGCCAGCCGCTCCAGGAGACCATCCGGCCCATGGCCCGGGCGTACCGGGCCATGAAGGGCTGGAGCGCCAGGTTGACCAGGGGCAGGAGGAGCCCCTCCGGCGCCACGTGCTGCCGGGCCCACTCCTCCACAGGCACCCCCAGGCCGCTGAGGGCCGCGGCGGCCAGGGAATCCTGGGCGGCCCGGTCCGCCCCCGCCAGGGCCCCGAGGAGCCGGTCCACCTCCGGCCGGGCGGCCGGCCGGTGCGCGGCCAGGAGCTCCGCCACATCGGCCAGGACCGCGGCCAGCAGGTCTCCGGGCACCTCTGGAGGCACCGCCTCCGTCAGGGGCCGGCCCTCGGCCAGGGCCTCGGCGAGCTTTCCGGCATCCACCACCACCGCAGGCTCCTGGAGCCGCTCCTGCCACTCCCGGGCCTTCTGCCGCCAGGCCCGCAGGAACTCCACCGATTGCATCGCCGTTACCTCCTGGGAAGGGGGCTGGGGAGAAGGAGCGGGGGCGACCCCCTCGCGGCTCGCCCCCGCTCCTTGCGTTCCGGCTCTAGTTTACCAACTCGACGAGGAAGTTGAGACCAGGTAGCTCCAACCGCTGCTCCACCCGGATGCGGACCCGGCGCGGCTCCGGCAGCCGGTAGACGGCGCCCATCAGGGACTGCTCCGCGGCAAAGCCGACGGGCAGGCTCAGGATGCCAAACCGGTGGCCGGGGACGGCGATGGACCATTCGGTTCCCTCGCCGTCCACCAGCCGGCTCCGGAGGGAGAGGAGGAAGCGGTCGCCCCCGGCCGGGCGGATGAACCGGACCTCCACCACGTCGTCGCAGGTGAGGGAGGCGGCGGCGTTGCCCTGGCCGTCCTGGTACTCCGGGGTCCAGACCAGGGCCTCCCCGGCCGGGGAGACCAGCCGGCCCGGGGCGTAGCGGCTGCGCCGGATGGGAAGATCCAGAAACATCGGCTAGTCGCTGCCCCCGGAAGCGGCGGGCACTTCCCGGACCTCCGCCTGGCCGCTGCGGAGCTGCTGCTCCACCCACTCGGCGTGCTCGGCGGTGGCGTACTTCAGGTCCACAAAGCCGCTGATCATCGCGGAGAGGGCCTGGCGGGTGAAGGGGTGGAAGACCGTCAGGTAGATGTGGAGGATCCCCATGCCCAGACCGAGCCAGAAGCAGAAGTTGTGGATCAGCAGCATCAGCCGGAAGGTCTCCGCCGGGACGACGCCCCGGAAGAACCACATGGTGATCCCGGAGACCACAAACCCAAGGAAGGTGAGGACCACGATCCAGAAGTTGAGCTTGTGGCCGCCGTTGTACTTGCCCTGGGGCGGCAGGGGAGGCCGGCCGAAGGTGTAGTGGAGGGGCGCCACCAGGAGGTACTTGATGTCGTTCCCCCGGATGACCATCAGCTCCCGGAGTTCCGCCAGCACCCGCCGGGGCTCCAGGGCGAGCCACAGGAAGGGCGCCGCCATCAAGGCCACCGCCGCCACCCGGTGGACGAGGCGAAGCCACTGGCCGACGCTGCCCTGGAGGAAGGCGCCCAGGCCGACCGCGGGGCTATGGGGGTCCGGCCGCCAGAGGAAGGTCATGCCGGTCAGTACCAGGACGAGCCAGGCGCTGGCATAGACCCAGTGGAAGAGGATCTGGGGGCGGGTGAACTTCCGAATCTGCTGCTTCCGAGCTGCCACCTGTTATCCCCCCTCACGGCTGGCCGGCGGCGTGGTCGCCCGCGCCGTGGCCGGCGGCCTCACCCTGAAGGAAGGCCCGCCGGGCGGCGACCCAGTTGACGGCCAGACCGAAGATGCCGGCGCCGACGGCCAGCTTCCCCAGGGGCTGGACCGCGTACTTCCACAGCTTCGTCCAGGTGGAGATCTTGGGGTTGGCCGGCAGGCCGTAGACCTCCGGCGGCTCCAGCAGCACGTAGAGTTCGTGCAGCCCGCCGAGCTGGTCCACGCCGTAGAGGTTGGCGTTCTTGAAGCCCCGGGCCTTCAGCTCCTCCACCCGCTGCCGGCCCCATTCGATCAGGGCATCCCGGTCGCCGAACTTGATGCAGTCGGTCGGGCAGGTCTTGACGCAGGCCGGCTGCATGCCCATGGTGATGCGGTCGTAGCAGAGGGTGCACTTGCCCGCCTTCTGAGCCCGGGGATTGAAGGGGTTCCGGTCCACGTGGATGGCGTCGAAGGGGCAGGCCTGCTCGCAGTAGGCGCAGCCGATGCACTTCTCCTGGTCCAGGGTGACGACGCCGTACTTGCCGTACTGGAGAGCGTCGGTGGGGCAGGCGGTGACACAACCGGCCTCGGTGCAGTGCATGCAGTTGTGCTTCTGGAAGAGCCACTCGACCTCGCCCTGGTCATTCGTCCGCTCCACGAACCGGATCAGGGTCCAGGTCTCGGCGTCCAGGTGCGGGTGGCTCTGGTAGGTGCCCGGCTCCTGGTTGATCCGGGCCTCGTTCAGGTTCCACTGCTTGCAGGCCACCTCACAGGCCTTGCAGCCGATGCACTCGGAGGTGTCCACCAGCATCGCGACATGCTGGTTGGGATTGCCGGGATCCGGCTTCCAGGTCTCCCAGGTCGCTGCACGTCCCACCGCGGGTCCCCCCTCGCTTACGCCGTGACTTTCCGGATGTTGCCCAGGAAGGCCTTGGACTCCTGGATCTGCACGTTGGCGTCGACGGCCTGGGGGGTCAGGGTGTTGGTGATGTCGGCCTGGACCCCCGCGACGCCGCTGAAGGGCGCCCAGTGAATCGGCAGGCCGATCTCATGCACCACCCGATCCCCCAGCCGGAGGGGCTTGAGCCGCGCGGTCACCAGCGCCCGGACCCGGATCCGGCCCCGGGCGGTCTCCACCTCCACCAGGTCGCCGTTCCGGATCCCCTTCTCCCGGGCCAGTTCCTGGGAGATCTCGACGAAGGGCACGGCAAAGGCCTCCGCCAGCCAGGGCAGGTTCCGGGTCATCACCCCGGAGGTCAGGTGCTCCGTCAGCCGGTAGGTGGTGACGACCAGCGGGTACTTGTCCGGCGTGCCATAGTGGTCGTAGGGCGACTGGTAGGTCCTGGCCGTCGGGATGTTCTGCTGCCGGTACAGGAGGTTCTGGACCGGCGACTCCACCGGCTCGTAGTGCACCGGCACCGGGCCGTCGACCAGGCTCGTGCCGCCCCAGATGCCGCCGAGCCCCCCGGCCTTCATGATGAAGGGGGTGTCAAACCGGACGCCCATGCGGACCTCGCCGGGCTTCACCGGCAGCATATCCGGCACGTCCACGCCCTTCCACTGGCCGGTGGCGTGGTCGAACCAGACCAGGGGCACCTTGCCCCAGGGCTTGCCCTCGGGGTCGGCGGACGCCCGGTTGTAGAGCACCCGGCGGTTGGCCGGCCAGCAGAAGCCCCAGCCGTGGTGGAGGTAGTCGGTCGTCCCGTCGGCCCTGGCCTCCACCCAGCCGTCGGGCCGGTTGGGCGGGGTCGGCTTCCGGGAGTCGGCCTTGTTGACCAGCTGGCCGTTCTCCTCCACCAGGATGCCGCTGTAGATCCAGCAGCCGCAGGCGGTGGAGCCGTCATCCTTGAGCTGGCCGAAGCCGGAGACGGGCTTGCCGGTGGCCACCTCGTAGCCGTTGATCTCTTTCAGGACCTTCAGGTGGTCGAAGTCGTTGGGATTCTCCGGGTCGTCGTAGTCCCAGACCAGGTACCGGATCGGCTCGTCCTTCTTCGCCGTGGAGTTGGCGTAGAGGGCCTTGAGCCGCTTGCCCAGCTGCACCGCGTACCAGCCGTCGGTCCGGGACTCGCCCAGGGGCTCGATGGCCTTGTGCTTCCACTGGATCAGCCGGTGGGAGTTGGTGAAGGAGCCCTCCTTCTCCAGGGGCCCGGCCGCGGGGAGGAAGAAGACCTCCGTCGGTACCTCCTTCGGGTCGTTGCCGAAGAGGTGCCAGAAGTCCGCGGTTTCGGTGGCGAAGATATCCACCACCACCAGCCACTCCAGGTTCTTCATTACCTGGGGGATCTTGCCGGCGTTGGCGGAGCCCACCGCGGGGTTCTGGCCGAAGACGAAGAGGCCCTTCACCGTCCCCTCGTAGATGCTCTGGAAGATGTCGTAGTGGCTGAACCAGCGGCTGTCGACCTTGGGGATATAGTGGAAGGCCCAGTCGTTGTCGGGCCTGGCGGCCTCGCCGTACCAGGCCTTCAGCAGGCTGATCATGAACTTGGGCTTGTTCTCCCAGAACGAGTCCTTGGTGGTCGTCTTTTCCAGGTAGGTGGCCAGGTCCTTGTGGGACTCGTTCGGGATGCCCAGGTAGCCGGGCAGGTCGTGCCAGAGCACCGCCAGGTCGGTGGCCCCCTGGACGTTGGCGTGGCCCCGGAGGGCCGCGATGCCGCCGCCCGGGACGCCGATGTTCCCCAGCAGCAGCTGGAGGATGGTGGCGGCCCGGATGTTCTGGACGCCCTTGGTGTGCTGGGTCCAGCCCATGGCGTAGACGAACGCGGCGGCCTTCCCCGGCTGGCCGGTGTCGGTGATGATCTCCGCGAGCTTCAGGAAGGTCTCCACCGGGATGCCGGTGATCTGGCTGACCCGCTCGGGGGTGTACTCGCTGTAGATCCGCTTGATGTGCTGGAAGACCGTCTGGGGGTGCTCCAGGGTCTCGTCCCGGAGCGGCTGGCCGTCGGGACCGGTCTGGAAGCCCCAGGTGGAGCGGTCGTAGGCCTTCTTCTCCGGGTCCCAGCCGCTGAAGAGCCCGTCGTGGAACTGGAAGTCCGGGTGGACCAGCAGGGGCGCGTTGGTGTACTTGACCACGTACTCCCGGTGGAACTTGCCGTTCTGGATGGCGTAGTTGATGAGGCCGCCCAGGACGGCGATGTCGGTGCCGGAACGGAAGGGGACCCAGATGTCCGCCTTGGCAGCGGTCCGGGTGTACCGGGGGTCAATGACAATGACCTTCGCGCCCTTCTCCTTGCCCCGGAGGAACCACTTCATGGAGATGGGATGGTTCTCCGCGGCGTTGGAGCCCATGAAGACGATCACATCGGAGTTCTGGAGGTCCCAGAAGGACGTGGTCATCGCGCCACGCCCGAACGCAGTGCCCAGACCGGGCACCGTGGAGGAGTGTCATATCCGGGCGTGGTGCTCGAGGAACACCACGCCGAGGGAGCGCATCAGCTTGGTCAGCAGGTAGTTCTCCTCGTTGTCGATGACCGCCGACCCGATGTGGGCGATGGCCTCAAGCCGGTTGACGGTGACGCCGTTCTTCTCCTCAATGAAGTACCGGTCCCGGGTCTCCTTCACCCGCTGGGCGATCCGGTCCAGGGCCTCGTCGATGGAGATCTCCTCCCAGCGGTCGGAGTAGGGCGCCCGGTACTTCGCCTTCAGCTCCCGGCGTGGGTTGGGCTTGCCCAGGGCCTCGTAGGCGAACTGGAAGGTGGCCGCGCCCTTGGGGCAGAGGGAGCCCTCGTTGATGGGGCTGTCCGGGTTCCCCTCCACCTGGAGAAGCTGGTCGTCCTTCACGTACGCGATCAGGCCGCAACCGACCGAGCAGTGGGGACAGACGCTCGGCACTTCCCGAGCCTTGCTGATGCGGATCTCCTGCAGGTCGCTGGCGAGGGCCGGCTCCTCGTCCAGGAACAGGGTGGCGGCCGTCGCTGCGGCAGAGACGCCCGCGAGCTGGAGGAACTGGCGCCGGCTGAGATTCACCCTTCTTTCCCCCCTCAGGCCGAGACTCTACCCGGGCGATCCGGCAGCAGCCCGACTCCTCCGGTCTCCGCCCGAGGCCATCGGGGTGCAGCCGGTCGCCGAAAACGGCACGTTTGCAGTAGATCCCACGGTTCCAGTATCAATGATATCGGATTCAGCAAGGATTTCCATCCCGCCAGTCGAAGGGATCCAGAGGTGCCCACCAGTCGGTACGCGAATTCCCTGTTCGGTACCTGTTCGCCCGTCCGTTCGGTGGCGTGATCCGGCCCCGGGGGTGTCACGGCTCCGGGGGCGGCGCGGCCCCGGGGACCGGGGTGGTCTTGCAGCAGCCTATGCCCTCTGTGGCCTGGAGTTGACCGTCCTCGCCGTGGAAGGAGCTGTCGCTGCCCATGACCATCCGAACCCTGGTCGTGGACGACTACGAACTGGTCCGGCTCGGCGTCAGGGCAGCCCTCGCTGCGGACGAGAGCTTTGCCGTGGTGGGGGAGGCCGAAGACGGCCGCTCCGCCCTGGCGCTGGTGGAGCGGCTCCGGCCGGAGGTGGTGGTGCTGGACCCGGGCCTGCCGGACCTGCCGGGGCCGGAGGTCTGCCGGGCCATCTGCCGGCAGCACCCGTCCGCCGCGGTGGTGGTCCTCTCCCCCTCCACCGAGGAGGAGCTGGTGCTGGGTTGCCTGGAGGCCGGGGCCCGGGCCTTTCTGGTGAAGGACATCCGGGGGGCGGACCTGCGGCGGAGCCTCGAGGCCGCCGCCCGGGGCGAGGTGGTCCTGGACCCCCGGGTGGCGGGTTACCTGGTGGCCCGGCTGCGCCGGGGGGATGCCGCGCAGCCCCAGGAGACAGAGAAGCCCCTCAACCGGCAGCAACTCGCGGTGATCCGGCTGGTGGCCCAGGGGTGCACCAACCGGGAGATCGCCGCGGCCCTGGGCCTCAGCGAGAAGACCGTCAAGGGGTACCTCGCCGAGGCGATGCGCCGGCTGGGGGTGAAGAACCGGGTGGAGGCGGCGCTCGTGGCCTCCCGCCGGGGGTGGGTCTAAAAAAGGAACCCTACCAGGCCAAATCCTGGTAGGGTTCCAAATTCACTCCGGGCACCGACCTACTCTCCCGGGGGCTGGGCCCCCAGTACCCTCGGCCCTGGCAGGCTTAACGGCCCTGTTCGGAATGGGAAGGGGTGTTTCCCTGCCAGGTATGGGCACCCGGAAAGG
>QGUP01000082.1 GCA_003242505.1 Bacillota bacterium | reverse complement strand
TCACCGTGTGCCGGATGCCAACCTGGCGGAGGGCGGGCACAAGTTGCCGCGCCTCCTCGCGAATCCGGTCGTTGATACCGATCACCCCCGCCGCCCGGTCTTCCACCGCCACCAGGGCGATGGACTCGCCCCGCCGCTGGCGTTCGGCCACGACCTCGGCCTGGGCAGGGGTGAGGCGGATGCCATGGGCGGCGAGGAGCTTCTCGTTGCCGACCAGGACGAGCCCTGTGGCGGTGCGGGCCACGGCTCCCAGGCCGGGCTCGAGGCGCCACTCGGTGGCGGGTACCGGAGCCACCCCCTGCTCACGAGCGTAGGTGAGAATCGCGGTGGCGAGGTGGTGCTCGCTCCGCTCCTCGGCCGCCGCCGCCAGGGCGAGGACGGTGGCGGCATCGAAGCCGTCGAAGGGGACGACGGCGGAAACCGTGGGCTTGCCGTAGGTGAGGGTGCCCGTCTTGTCCATGGCCACGGCGTCCACCTTGCCGATCCGTTCCAGCCGCTCCCCGCCCTTGATCAGGATGCCGGCCCGGGCGGCCCGGCCCAGACCGGCGACGATGGCCACCGGCGCCGCGACCACCAGGGCCCCGGGACAGGCGATGACCAGGAAGGTCAGGGCAAGGTGGGTGTTGCCGGTGAGAAGGCCAAGCAGTGCTGCGGCCGCCATGACGCCCGGCGTGTACCACCGGGCGAACCGGTCCAGCAGGCGCTGGACCTTCGGCTTCTGTTCCTGCGCTTCCACCACGAGGAAAATCAGGCGCTGGAAGGTGGTGTCGGCCCCCACCCGTTCGGCGACCACCTCCAGGTAGCCGCCCTGGCAGACCGACCCGCTGAGGACCTTGTCACC
The DNA here is from genome assembly GCA_003242505.1 of Bacillota bacterium. Taxonomy (GTDB): domain Bacteria; phylum Bacillota; class Sulfobacillia; order Symbiobacteriales; family ZC4RG38; genus ZC4RG38. The sequence goes on along the minus strand of QGUP01000082.1, from coordinate 6,899 downwards.
GGGTCCCACCTCGACGGGCAGGGGCTCTCCGGTCAGGGCAGCGGTGTCGAGGACGGCCCGGCCGGCGGATACCCGCCCGTCCACGGGCACCCGGTCGCCCGGCAGGATCACCACCGTGTCGCCTGCCTGGACGGCTTCGGCCGGCACCTCCGCCCACCCGTCCTGGTCCTTGCGGCGGGCGATGCGCGGCCGCAGGTCGATGAGGGAGCGAACCGCACTCCGGGTACGCTCGAGGGCCAGGTCCTCCAGGTAACCGCCCAGGACAAAGAGGAAGGTGACCACCGCCGCCTCCCACTCCTCGCCGATGAGGATGGCGCCGGCGGCGGCTGCGGTGACCAGTAGGGCGATGGAGAACTGTCCAAGGCGCAGGCTCCCCCAGGCCTGCCGAGCCACGGGGGCGCCGGCGACCGCGGCCGCGGCGACAAGCAGCCAGCGGCTGGCTCCGGGGAGAAGCCAGGCGGCGGCCATGAGGCCGCCGGCCAGGGCTAGCAGGAGCAGCTTTCGGTGACGGTGCGGCAAGGCCCTCACCCCTGTGGCCGGTCGACGATGGAGGCGACCGACAGGTTGAGGGCGCGGGCCACCTGGGCGATCTGCTCCGGGGTCACGACCGTCTCGTCGTACTCGACGGTGAGGGACCCGGTCGCGAAGGAGACGCTGGCCGAACGCACGCCCTCCATCTTGCGGACGGATGCCTCCAGCTTGGCCGCGCAGGTGGGGCAGGTCAGGTCACGGAACAAGAACATCTGGCGCTTCATGCGTACCACTCCTTCTGTCGTGATACCGCAGCGAGCATCGGCCGCGGTGATAGCGTGTCCAGTATCGCACGAAGCGCCGGGGACGAGCATTGATCCGCGTCAAGACCGGCCCCGGGGCGGGTCATCCTGTGGGATGTCCGCCAGGCGAGCCAGCTCCCGCGGGTTGAGGATGACCACCGTGCGGGGATCGGGCTGGGCGATGAGGTTCTGGGCGGCCAGCGCCTGGAGCCGGCGGCTGAGGCTTTCAGGGGTCGTCCCGAGGCGATGGGCCAGTTCCGCCCAGGGCATGGTGAGCCGCACCGTCACCGGCCCCGGCGGTTCGCCGGCCGCCGGGGAGGGGGACGTGGCCTCTGCCATCCGCAAGAGTTCCGCCGCCAGCCGCTGACCCACATCCAGGAGGGCGAGGTCGGCGATGAGCCGCTCGGCGGCGGCCAGACGCTCGGCGAGGGCCTCTACCAGCGCCAGGGCCACCTCCGGATACCGGCGCAGGATCTCTTGCATGCCGTCCCGGGGTACCAGGCAGAGGTTGCTGTCCGCCACGGCGATCAGGTCGTGTTCATGCCGGGCGGGGCTAAAAAGCGCCAGCTCGCCGACGAAGTCGCCGGGCTGCAGGGTGCGGACTACCTGCTCCCTGCCGCTCGGGCCGGTGCGCACCGCCTTCAGCTGGCCGGTGGCGACGATGATCAGGTGGTCCACCGGCTCCCCCGCGTGGGCCACCGCTTCGCCTCGCCGTGCGGTCCGGTGGCGCAGGATGCCGCCCAGGGCCGCCAGGCCCGCGGGCGGGAGGGTCCGAAAGATGGGCACACCAGCCGCACAGGATGGGATCTGGGGTGCGGCAGGCCCGGGCATCGGTACACCCCCTTGATGTCGAAGCTGGTTCGAACCGGGTGCTCAGGTCTTTCGATGTGCGGGTACGGGCATGAGAAAGGAGGCGGCCCCGCCGCCCCGGGTGCCCGGACAGGGGAGGGACCACGGGGGCCACTGCCGCCGGTGCGCACAACGCGCTATCAGTGTGTTAACTCCTCCGCTTCCGGATTCCTCCCGTGCAGGATTACACTGGCCCCGTGGCCGAGACGGTGATGGGGAGGATGGGGAGTGGCAGGCGACGGGTGACCCCCGCCGGAGGGGTAGAGGCCGCCTGGCAGGCGCCTTGGCGTCGAAGGGGACGGCAACGGAGTCAGAACCGAGCGGCACTTGATATTGACAAATCGAACAAGAGTGGTATGTCTATTCGTAAGCTACGCAATTGACTCGGGCTGCTCCCAGGGTCAACCTTGCCCGCAGCAAACTTTCATCATCACGCCAACGCCCATGCAGGTTACACAAGGTCACGGCAACGCCTATGCCGGGCACGCAAGGTGGGAGAAGCCCAACCGCCGGGCTTGGTTTCCCGTCGAATTGTCCCCAGGGGGTTGTGTGATGCTGCATCTTCGGTGGCTTTGGGTTGGAGTGGGGCTCCTGGTTGTTGCGGGAGTCTCTCTCAGGCTTGCCACAGTGACGCAGCCGCTGCACGACGTGAACCGGCCGCTGACCAAATCGGAAACAGCGATCGATGTGGGGAGTCAGGTGCAGCCAGAGCAGGTGTTGGCGCTGTTACAGGACGGGAAGACCGTTTTCTTGGACGACCTGGCCGCGTTGAATCGGGTACTCCACCAGGGCTCGGGCAGTCGTCGTAAGCAAGTCGAGGCCGGGGAGACCTCTCGGCCTCTTTATGCGGTTGCCCAGTTTGACGGGGTATGGACTACCTCACAACTGGAAGGCTACCAGGGTGGCCCAGACGAAGCCTTGCAGGTCGTACTCCGGGCCCGAGAACTCCTGCTGCAACAGCCCTGGCCGTCCCCCTTGCCGGATGACCGCAAGAATCCCTTGCATCTTGTAGATGAACACCTCTCGATTCACTGCAGAGACGGCGAGGCTCTTGTGATCGCCCATCGCCTTTATGAGAGCAAGGACAAGAAGTTGCGCGAGATGCAGGCCCGGTTCATCGGGCTGGGCGGAGGGTGTACCTCCACAGACCGCCTTTCCCTCTTGCACCAGACTGGCCAGTGGAACCTGTCCTTCGGCTTCGAACCGGACCAGGGGGCGCCCTGGTACCTCATCCGACACTGGCCGGATCAGACCTCGCCGGGGAAGGAGGCCTCGTGGGGCGGCAGTCGAGGTTGGTATACGGGCCCCCTGTCCGTCACAAACATGAGCTACGCCTCCCGGCCAGAGGCCACCTTCCGGGTACAGGGAACGGGCCGGAGCACAAGACCCAGTGACATCCCCACGTTCAGCGCCCAGTGGACCCCTTCCGCTGGGTACCAGTCGACCGCCGATCCCGCGCGGTTCTGGGTAAGACTCGAGCGAGAAGGCGGGGAAAAGCTGGTCCTCTCACACTGGGTGCACCTGGAAGGCCCGGGGTCCGGCCATGGGGACTGAGAAGGGCACCCGGGTGCCGCGCCCGAACCCACACCAGGGAGAGGGCCAGTGCTTTGGGCAGACTCGAGTACCGTCCGGCAGGCACGTACCGGCTGGAGTGGGTGTACCGGAATCGTCACCGGGAACCGGTGCAGGTCTGGTTGGCGCTGTCACCGGACCTGCCCACCCAGAAGGTACTGGGCCTGCACCTGACGCCGGAGCCCCATGAGCGCACCGTGAGCCCCGACGGTCTGGGTGAAATGGCCTGGTACCGCCTCGCCCCCGGCGAGGCCGTCCGGCTTGACGCCACCATTCAGACCTTCTCGGTGCGGTATTCACCCCGCGGCAGGGGTCCGGTGGTCCCCCTTGAGCCCCAGGAGCGGGAACTCTACCTCCGTTCCACCGGGATGGTGACCATCACCCCGGAAATCCGGGAAGAGGCCCGGCGGCTGACCGAGGGTTGCGGGACCGACCTGGAGAAGGTGCACCGGCTCGCGGTGCACATGTTCCACCACTACGGCTATTGTCACCCACCCCGAGCCCGGGGAGCGACGGCTATGGGCCGGGACCGGCGGGGGGACTGCGGGCAGTTCTCGGCGCTCTTTGCCGCATGGTGCCGGTTCCTGGGAATCCCGACCCGGGTTCACCTCGGTACCTGGGCCGTTGGTAGGTTCCAGGGCCATGCGTGGACGGAATGCTACATTGAAGGTCTGGGCTGGCTGCCCGTGGACATCTCCGTGGCCACCGTCCATTCCAAACTGCGGCGACTGCTGCGGCTCAGGCACCTGCCCTCCTATGCCTTCGGCCACCTGGAGGGCCAGCGCATCACCTTCAGCCTCAAATATGACAGGGAACTGGTACCGCCATACCCGGAGACCAACCCACCCCTGGCCGACCTGACCATGGAGATGGGCGAGCAGCCGGTGGCCTTCGGGTACCAGTTGCTTCACCGCCGCGCCCCGTACCTGCAGCCCGCCTACGTCCGATTGCCGGAGCAGGTCGAGTCCCTGTCCCGGCCCCTGACCGTCACCGACCTGCTTGGGGATTGGCGGGGGCGCCATGAGCCGTGGCATCTGCGGGCGCTGCACGCGGCTCAGGTCTTCCTGTTTGCCATGGCCGGGCTGGCGGTCCTGGCCACACTGGTGCCCATGACCGACCGGTGGCTGGAACAGCGTGGACTCAAACCACCGGACCTGTGGATGGATGCGGCCTTCCTGGCAGCCAACGGCATTGCCTGGTTCCTCAGCCGGGGTAGGTCCTGGCTGCCAGGGTTCCTGGCAGTCTTCTTCCTCTTCATGGTGCTGGAGGACTTGCGGGGCCGCTGAGGGGTTTAGGTGGTGACCCGCAGCCCGAGCCACGCCCCAACGAGGCCCGCCGCCACGCTGCTCATCACGTAGAGCCCGGCGAGGCCCGGTGCTCCCCGCTCCATGAGTTGGACGGTCTCATAGGCCCAGGTGGAAAAGGTGGTGTATGAACCGAGAAAACCGACCCCAATCGCCAGGTGGAGGTTTGCGCTGAGGCCGCCCCGGCTGGCCGCCAGCCCATTCAGCAGGCCCAGGGCGAAGGCTCCGGTGGCGTTGATCACCCAGGTCCCCCAGGGAAAGAGCCCCGGCCACCGAGTCCCGAACCAGCCACCGATGAGGTAGCGGGCGATAGCCCCCAGCACCGCACCGGCAGCGATCCACAGGTAGCGCATTGCATCCTTCCCTCTGCCAGAAGTTAGCCGATTTCACCGGCACGACCCCGTCGTGCCTCAACACCGAGCACCCTGCGCGGCAGGGTGCCGTTTCATGATTGCAGAAAGCCGACAAGGAGCCGGTTCACCCGTTCCGGTTCATCATGCTGGACCCAGTGGGTGGCCCCGGGCAGGTACTCGACCCGGCAGTTCGGGACCCACTCCGGGGAGGGAACGGCCAACTCCCGCAGGAGGTAGCGGTCCCGTTCGCCCCAGATCACCAGCACCGGCTGCTCGATCCGCCGGAGGCGGCGGCGCTGCTCGGCCGGCGGGACCCGGAAGAGCGCCCGGTAGTAGTTGATGGCCGCCGTGAGCGCCCCTGGCTGGGCCAGCGCCGCCACGTGGCGGTCGATATCCTGCTCCGGGAAGGGGCGGGCTGGGTCATTTCGGAAGACCATCCGCAGAGCGGAGTAGTTCCCGGCCCGCAGGAGTGCCTCGGGAAGCCAGGGAAGCTGGAAGAAGAACATGTACCAGCTGCGGACCAGCTGCCGCGGCATCCGCAGCCCTGCCAGCATCCGCTCGGGGTGCGGGCAGTTGAGGATGGCCAGGCGGCTCACCCTCTCAGGGTAGCCCATGGCGAACATCCAGGCCACCCCGCCGCCCCAGTCGTGGCCGGCGACGGCCGCCCGCTCCTCCCCGAGGTGATCCATCAGCCGGGCCACATCCCGGGTCGGCAGCTCCGGATGGTAGGAGGCGATGCCGGGGGGCTTGCTGGAGCGGTTGTACCCCCGCATGTCCGGGGCGACGACCCGGAACCCGGCGGCGACGAGGGCAGGGATCTGGTGCCGCCAGGTGTACCAGAAATCCGGGAACCCGTGCAGCAGAATCACCAGCGGTCCCTTGCCGGCTTCGGCGTAGTGGATGCGGACGTCCCCGAGGTCGGCCTCGCCATGGCGAACCAGGGGGTCGCCAACGGCCATCGGTTCACCTCCTTACCCCCACTTGTCTTCCAGGGCCGGCGGCCGGTAAGTCTCCAGGTATGCGAACAGATCGGCCACCGAGCCGGCCACGTGGTAGAGCTGCCGGAAGCCGGGCTTGGCGAACCGGTGCCGGTAGATGTGCTCGAAGAGCTCTACCAGGGGGTCGTAAAAGCCCTGGACGTTCAGGATGACCACCGGCTTCTGGTGGTAGCCGAGCTGTTTCAGGGTGAGGATCTCCAGCAGCTCCTCCAGGGTGCCAAAGCCCCCGGGCAGGGCAACGAAACCCGAGGCCCGGGCCTCCATGACGGCCTTGCGCTCCCGGAGGTCCCGGGTGACGAACAGTTCATCGGCCCCCTCGTACCCGATGCCTCGCTCCGCCAGGGCCCGGGGGATCACCCCGATCACCCGGCCCCCGTGCTCCTGGACCGACCGGGCCAGGGCCCCCATGAGGCCGACCCGGGTGCCGCCCCAGACCAGGGCGTAGCCCTGCCGGGCCATCGCGGCTCCCAGTTCCCGGGCCGCGGCGAAGAAGACCGGATCCACCGCATCACTGGACGAACAATAGACGCAGAGCGCCTTCTCCATCCTGACCTCCGCTCCTGGGTGAAGGCCGTACGGGCCATCGTCATCCTTGTGGAAGCCGCACCGGCCATCATCCATCTTGAAGCCGTATTGGCCATCATCCTTCGAGAAGTCCCGGGGTTTTCCTGCGGACATACTACTCCCGGACCGCAGCGCCGGAAAGGGAGGGGGAGAAGGATGGACGGCATGGTCCGGGATGTCCGGCAGCTCTTCCACCGCCTCCACCGGGACCCGAGCCAGTTCCCGCTCTTCGCCCGGATCTGGGAGGTGCTGCAGATGGCCCCTTCCAGCCGCCACGCGAGCGAGGAAGAGTTGGTCAGCCTGGCGGCCGACGCCCTGGACTACCTCCTCACCGACGGCCAGTGGGCCACTGCCTCCACCACCGGCCGGACGGAACTCCGGCTGGCGGGGGACGGGCTGGAGGTTTACGAGGAGGCCCCCGAGGGTTTTCAGTACCGCCGCCGCTTCCCGGTGGCCTTGCCCCGGGATTGGACCTGACCTTTATCC
>QGUP01000517.1 GCA_003242505.1 Bacillota bacterium | reverse complement strand
CCCCCCGGGCGGGCCGGCGACCCCCTGGGCCAGCTTCGGGAGCTTCTGGGCCGGTACCGGGTCGCCCCGCCCCTGCCGGTGCCGGACCGGCACGGCCTGGGCCGGCCGGCAGGCCCCCTGCCCCGGTTCTTCGGCGGGGCGGTGGGGTACCTGGCGTATGACGCCGTCCGGTTCTACGAGCGGCTGCCCTCCCCGCCGCCGGACGAACTGGGCCTTCCCGACGCCGCCTTCATCATCCCGGAGCTGGTGGTGGCCTTCGACCACCTCCGGCACCGGCTGCTCCTCGGGGTGATGGCGGAGCCCGGGCCCGACCCGGAGGCGGCCTTCGACCGGGCGGTGGCCCTCCTGGAGGCCGCCCAGGAGCGGCTCCGGGGGCCGGTGCCGGTGCCCGGCCGGCTGGACGTCCTCGCCGGTCCCATCCCGGGGTCCCGCCCCCTGCGGGTGGAGTACGGCTGCACCCGGGAGGCCTTCACCGCTGCGGTGCGCCGGGCCCAGGCGTACATCCGGGCCGGGGAGGTCTTCCAGGTGGTGCTCTCCCAGCGCCTCCGGGTGCCGGTCCGGGCCCGGCCCCTGGACATCTACCGGGCCCTGCGCAGCATCAACCCGTCGCCCTACCTTTTCTACTTGAGCTACGGCGACCTGAAGCTCATTGGCTCCTCCCCGGAGATGCTGCTGCGGGTCGAGGGCGGGGTGGCCGAGACCCGGCCCATCGCCGGCACCGTCCCCCGGGGCAGTTCCGAGTCCGAGGACCGGGAGCGGGAGGCCCGGCTGCTGGCCGATGAGAAGGAGCGGGCCGAGCACCTCATGCTGGTGGACCTGGGGCGGAACGACCTCGGCCGGGTCGCCGCCTATGGCACCGTGGAGGTGCCGGAACTGATGCGGGTCGAGCGGTACTCCCACGTTATCCACCTGGTCTCCTCGGTCCGGGGCCGGCTGGCCCCCGGCCGGGACGCCCTCGACGCTCTGGCGGCGGTCTTTCCTGCCGGCACCCTCACCGGCGCCCCCAAGGTCCGGGCGATGGAGATCATCGACGAACTGGAGCCGGTCCGCCGGGGCCCCTACGGCGGCGCGGTGGGTTACTGCGGCTTTGACGGCACTCTGGACACCTGCATCGGGATCCGGATGCTCATCTTGAAGGGCAGCACCGCCTACCTCCAGGCCGGCGCCGGGGTGGTGGCGGACTCGGACCCGGACCGGGAGTACGAGGAGAGCCTCCAGAAGGCCCGGCACCTCTTGCGGACCCTGGAGATGGCGGAGGAGGGACTGGCGTGATCCTGGTGGTCGACAACTACGACAGCTTCACCTACAACCTGGTCCAGTACCTGGGGGAACTGGGGGCCCGGGTGGCGGTGGTCCGGAACGACGCCGTGACCACGGCGGAGGTGGCGGCGATGGCGCCGGAGGCCATCGTCCTCTCCCCGGGGCCCGGGACCCCCGACCGGGCGGGGATCACCCTGGAACTGGTGCGGCGGCTGGGGCCCCGGGTGCCGATTCTCGGGGTCTGCCTCGGCCACCAGGCCATCGCCGTGGCCTACGGCGGCCGGGTTGTGCCGGCCCCGAGCCTCGTCCACGGCAAGGCCTCGCCGGTCTGCCACCGGGGCGACCCCCTCTTTGCGGGGCTGCCCAGCCCCTTTGCCGCCGGCCGGTACCACTCCCTGGTGGTGGAGCGGGAGACCCTGCCGCCGGAACTTGAGGTGATCGCCGAGACCCCGGACGGGGTGGTGATGGGGATCCGGCACCGGCGGCACCCGGTGGTGGGGGTCCAGTTCCACCCCGAGTCGATCCTGACCGAAGGCGGCCGGCGGATCCTGGCCAACTTCTTGGGCCGCCGGGCGGCGGAAGTCGCCTAGTCCGGCGGCGGCCCTGGCGGCGGCGAGCGGCGGCAAGCGGCGGTGCAGAGAGGAGTGAGGACGGTGGAGATGGACCTGAAGGCGCTCATCGCCCGGGTGGCCGAGGGCCGGGACCTCACCGAGGCCCAGGCCGCCGCGGCGCTCGCCTGGTTCACACATCTCCGAGTTCACGAGACTAGGCATTATTTCGCATGCAGCTTTCTGCTTGACAAAAATCAACCGAGCTACCCATTA
>QGUP01000081.1 GCA_003242505.1 Bacillota bacterium | reverse complement strand
CGGCCCGGGCCCTCCCCCGGGGGGAGGGGCGAAGCCCCCCCCCCCTCCGGGGGGGAGAGGGCATCCGCCCCCCCCCGGATCCCGTGCCCCGGCGGGTCGCGGCGGGCATCGCCGCGGTCAACCGCCACGCCGGCCGGGAGGCCCTTCTGGCCACGGAACTCAAGCGGCTCCAGGTCCCTCAGATCCGGGAACTGGACCGGCTGATCGGGGAACTGGCCCGGCGTTGGCTCGGCCCCGGCCCGGCCCTGAGACCGGTGGAGCGCCGGAACCGCCTGGACCTCCGGCGCACCCTACGGGCAAACCTCCAGCGCCACGGGGGGTACGTGCTCACCTTCCGGTGGGCCGTCCGGCAGCGACCCCGGCCCCGGCTCCAGCGGCCCGCCCGGCTGCTGGTCATCGGTGACGTCAGCCACTCCATGTGCCACTACGTCACCGTCGTCCTCTATTTCTTCCACATGCTAAATTTTCGGTTCGAGGTGGAGAGCTACGTCTTCTCCGAGCACGCCACCCGGGCCTCCCCGTACCTCTCGGGCCCCGGCGGCTTTTCTGAGAAGGTCCAGGCCCTTGCTCAGCACGCGCGGTCCTGGAACGCCGGCACCCGGTTCGGCACCTCCCTGGAGGAGATCCTGGCCGAGGCGGCGGTGGACCCTCACACCTACGTCGTCATCGCCACCGACGGCAAGGTCAGCCTCAGCCACGGCGAACCGGCCAAGATCCGGCGGCAGATGGAACGGCTCCGGCGCGAGAGCCGGATGGTCATCCTCCTCACCCCCGAGGCGGACCTGGCCCGGGCCGGCCGGAACCGCGCCGCCCCGGTGGGCTCGGGGGACGGTCGGCCCGACGGGGTCGTGGGCATCTTCAAGGCCGGGCTGGTGGAGATCCCCATCTTCGATCTGCCGTCGGTCTGGTACGAGGTGCTGGGGCAGCATGCGGATCGGGTCTACCACGTCCGCACCGTCCAGGACCTGGTGGACATGGTGGAGGACCTGAACCGGATGGCGCCTCCAGTGAGCCCCGAGCCCGCCTCCCCCGGCGGGTACGAGCTTGGAAGGTGACGGCCTCCGGGTCGAAATCGTGGTGGGGAAAGCAGACGCCACCGAAGAGCCGGAAGCGCTGCGGCAGCAGGGTTGGGTCGAAGAAGAGATTACCGTTGCCGGGGAACCAGCGAAGTCCTTCACTCGCCCCCCAACGGACAAGGGGCCAGGTCTCTAGCGCCGAGTCTATTTCGAGCATAACGGTCTCGCATACGAGGTCAGCCTGAACGGAAGTGGCGAGAAGCAGTGGGAGAAGGCACACAAGACTTTTGCCGATATCCTTGAGTCGATCCGATGGGTCAACTAGACCTCTTGGCAGCCGTGGCACCCGGCCCAACGGGCCGGCGCAGCAAGAGAAGGGGCGAGGCGGCCCCCGTCGCCGCCTCGCCCCCTCTGTTCTCTCGCCTCGGCCGCAGCGCCGCGGCCGCCGCGGCTGCCGCCGTCGCGGCCGCAGCCCCGCGCTTCACTGCCGCAGCCGTCTTCACCGCCGCGGCTGCCGCCCTCCGCCTCAGTTCCGGCGGTTCTCCGCCAGGTACCCGGCCACCTTCAGACGGACCAGGGCCCGCTGCAGCGCCGCCTCGGCCCGGGCCCGGTCGATGTTCTCCTGCCGGGACCGGAGCCGGGCCTCCGCCCGCTCCTTGGCCGCCCGGGCCCGGAGGACGTCGATCTCCTCCGCCCGCTCCGCGGCCTCGGCGAGGATGGTCACCCGGTCCTCGCTCACCTCGGCGAAGCCGCCCATTACCGCGACGGGCTCGTAGCGGCCGTCGTGCTTCAGTTTCAGGATCCCGGTGCGGAGCACCGCCACCATCGGCGCGTGGAGGGGCAGGATGCCCATGGACCCGTCGACCACCGGCAGGATCACCGCGTCGCAGGCCAGGTCCTTGAGCACCGTCCGCTCCGGGGTGATGACCGTCACCTGAATCTCGCCGGCCATGGCTTACCCCACCTCGGCCAGGATCCGCTTGCCCTGCTCCACCGCCTCGTCGATGGTGCCCACCATGTAGAAGGCCTGCTCGGGCAGGTCGTCGTGCTTGCCCTCCAGGATCTCCTTGAAGCCCCGGACGGTCTCCTTGATCGGCACGTACTTGCCCGGACGGCCGGTGAACTTCTCCGCGACGTGGAAGGGCTGGGAGAGGAACCGCTGGATCTTCCGGGCCCGGGCCACGATCAGCTTGTCCTCGTCGGACAGCTCATCCATGCCCAGGATGGCGATGATGTCCTGCAGCTCCTTGTACCGCTGCAGCACCTTCTGGACGCCCCGGGCCACCTCGTAGTGCTCCTGGCCGACGATGTTCGGGTCCAGGATCCGGGAGCTGGACTCCAGCGGGTCCACCGCGGGGAAGATGCCCAGCTCGGCGATCTGCCGGGACAGGACCAGGGTGGCGTCCAGGTGGGCGAAGGTGGTCGCCGGCGCGGGGTCGGTCAGGTCGTCCGCGGGGACGTAGATCGCCTGGACCGAGGTGATGGAGCCCTTCTTGGTGGAGACGATCCGCTCCTGCAGGGCGCCCATCTCCGTGGCCAGGGTGGGCTGGTAACCCACCGCGGAGGGCATCCGGCCCAGCAGGGCCGACACCTCGGAACCCGCCTGGGTGAACCGGAAGATGTTGTCGATGAAGAGCAGCACGTCCTGGCCCTCGTCGTCCCGGAAGTACTCGGCCATGGTGAGGCCGGTGAGGGCCACCCGCAGCCGGGCCCCCGGCGGCTCGTTCATCTGGCCGAAGATCATCGCGACCTTGTCGATGACCCCGGCGTCGATCATCTCGTGGTAGAGGTCGTTGCCCTCACGGGTCCGCTCGCCGACGCCGGTGAAGACCGAGAAGCCGCCGTGGCCCAGGGCGACGTTGTTGATCAGCTCCTGCAGGGTTACGGTCTTGCCCACGCCGGCGCCGCCGAAGAGGCCGATCTTGCCGCCCTTGGCGAAGGGGATCAGCAGGTCGATCACCTTGATCCCCGTCTCCAGGATCTCGGTGGCGGGGTTGACGTCAGCGACGCCAGGCGGGGTCTTGTGGATCGGGTCCCGCCGGGCCGTCACCACCGGACCCTTGCCGTCGATGGGCTCGCCCAGGACGTTGAAGATCCGGCCCAGGACCTCCCGGCCGACGGGGACCGCGATGGGGGCGCCGGTGTCCCGGACCGGGGTGCCCCGCTGCAGGCCGTCGGTGGAGGACATGGCGATGGCCCGGACCACGTTGTTGCCCAGGTGCTGGGCGACCTCCAGGGTCAGGTTGATGTCGCCCTTCTCGCCGCCGTTCTCAATGACCAGAGCGTTGTACAGCTTGGGCAGGTGGCCTTCGGGAAACTCCACGTCCACGACCACGCCCATGATCTGGAGGATGCGGCCGACATGCTGCTCGCTCACAGTCCGTTCCCTCCTGTCAGGGGGAGCTGCCCCCGATCCCGCTCGGGGCAGGGCGGCGCTGCCCGCGCCGGGGCGGGCCCTACTTCAGCGCCTCCGTGCCGCCCCTACTTCAGCGCCTCCGCGCCGCCCACGATCTCGGAGATCTCCTTGGTGATGGCCGCCTGGCGCGCCCGGTTGTACTGCAGGGTGAGCTTGGCGATGAGCTCCGTGGCGTTGTCCGTGGCGTTGCCCATGGCGGTCATCCGGGCGCCGTGCTCGGATGCCTTGGCCTCGAGCATGGTCTGGAAGAAGACGGTCTCCACGTACCGGGGGACCAGCCGCTCCAGCACCGCTTCCGGGCTGGGCTCGTAGATGTAGTCCACCAGGGAGCCCGCCTCCGCCTCCGCCGGCGCGGGCAGGGGCAGGAGCTGGATCTCCGTCGGGCGCTGGGTGACCGGGTTGATGAACTCGGTGTAGAGGATCCGGACCTCGTCCACCTCGCCGGAGAGGTAGAGCTGCATCAGCTCCCCGACGATCTCCTTGGCCACGGGCCAGCGGGCCTCCTCGCCCAGGTACACCCACTCCCGGAGGGGCTTAACCCCGCGCTTCACAAAGAAGTCCCGGGCCTTGCGGCCGATGGTGATGAGCCGGACCGTCCGGGTCTCCCGGCGCAGGGCCTCCTGGGCCGCCCGGATGATGTTGACGTTGTAGGAGCCTGCGAGGCCCCGGTCCGCGCTGATCACCACGTAGGCGACCTTGGGATCGTCCACCTCCCGGGGCCGCAGGAGCGGGTGCTCCTTCCCGGCCCCGGCGGCCACCAGCCGGCCGAGCATCCGGGCCAGCTCCCGGGCATAGGGCCGGGCGCCCAGGACCCGGTCCTGGGCCCGGCGCAGCTTGGCGGCCGCCACCATCTTCATCGCCCGGGTGATCTTCTGGGTCGCCTGCACCGCCTTCCGGCGGCGGAGGATCGCCTTCTTGTTTTCGGCCATCCCTCACACCACCTTTAGCCGTTGGCGGCAGCCTTCAGGTTGCTGACAAACCCGGTCTTGAACGCCTCCACGGCCTTCCGGAGGTTGTCCTCGATCTCCGGGGTAAGGTCCTTGACCTCCTCCAGGTCCTTGAGCACCGTGGTGTTGGCCCGGAGGTAGGTGAGAAGCCCCTGCTCGAAGTCCCGGACCTTCTCCAGGGGCAGGTCGTCGAGGTAGCCGTTGACCCCGGCCCAGATCACCGCCACCTGCTCGGAGAAGGGCATCGGCTGGTGCGGGGGCTGCTTCAAGAGCTCGGTCATCCGCTCGCCCCGGATGAGCCGGGCCTGGGTCGCCTTGTCGAGGTCAGAGCCGAACTGGGCGAAGGCCGCCAGCTCCCGGTACTGGGCGAGGTCGAGGCGCAGGGAGCCCGCCACCTTCTTCATCGCCTTGATCTGGGCCGCGCCGCCCACCCGGGAGACCGAAATACCGGTGTTCATCGCCGGGCGGATGCCCGCGAAGAACAGGTCGGTCTCCAGGTAGATCTGGCCGTCGGTGATGGAGATGACGTTGGTGGGGATGTAGGCGGAGACGTCGCCCGCCTGGGTCTCGATGATGGGCAGCGCGGTGAGGGACCCGCCGCCCAGCTCGTCGTTCAGCTTCGCCGCCCGCTCCAGGAGCCGGCTGTGCAGGTAGAAGACGTCACCCGGGTACGCCTCCCGGCCCGGCGGCCGCCGGAGGAGGAGCGACATCTCCCGGTAAGCCACCGCCTGCTTGGAGAGGTCGTCGTAGACCACCAGCGCGTGCTGGCCCCGGTCCCGGAAGTACTCGCCCATGGTGCAGGCGGCGTAGGGGGCCAGGTACTGCAGGGGCGCCGGATCCGACGCGGTGGCGACGACCACAATGGTGTAGTCCATCGCCCCGTGCTCTTCCAGGGTCTTGATCACCCCGGCCACGGTGGAGGCCTTCTGGCCGATGGCGCAGTAGATGCAGATCACGCCCTCGCCCTTCTGGGCCAGGATGGTGTCCACCGCGATGGTGGTCTTGCCGGTGCCCCGGTCGCCGATGATCAGCTCCCGCTGCCCCCGGCCGATGGGGGTCATCGCGTCGATGGCCTTGATGCCGGTCCGCAGGGGCTCGTGCACCGACTTCCGGGTGATGACGCCGGGGGCGATCTTCTCCACCCGGTCGTACAGCTTGGCACCCACCGGCCCCTTGCCGTCGATGGGCTGGCCCAGGGCGTTGACCACTCGGCCAATGAGTTCCGGGCCGACGGGCACCTCCACCACCCGGCCGGTGCGCCGGACCTCGTCACCCTCCTTGATGTGGGTGTACGGGCCGAGGATCACCACGCCGATGTTGTCCTCTTCCAGGTTGAAGGCCATGCCCAGGACGCCGCCGGGGAACTCGAGGAGCTCCATGGCCATCGCCTTCTCCAGGCCGTAGACCCGGGCGATGCCGTCGCCGACCTGGATCACCCGGCCGACGTCGCTGACCTCGATCTCGGTGGAGAACTTCTCGATCTCCTGCTTGAGGATCGAGCTGATTTCCTCCGGCCGAATGCTCATCCTTTCACCCCTTACGTCTTAGCCGTTCCCGCCGGCCCCGACCAGCCGCTGCTGCATCCGCCTGAGCTGGGTCCTGACCGACCCGTCCATCAGGACGTCGCCCACCCGGACCACAAGGCCCCCCAGCAGGCTGGGGTCCACCCGGCGGACAAACCGCACCTCCTTGCCCAGCCGCTGGCGGAGCCGCTCCGCCAGGCGGTCCAGGACCTCATCCGGCAGGGGCACCGCGGAACGGACCTCCACCTCCACCCGGCCGAGGGCCTCGTCCGCGAGCGCAACGTACTCCCTCAGGATCCGGGGGAGCCAGACCTCCCGGCGCTTGGCCACCAGCAGGAAGAGGAAGTGCAGGACCAGGTCCGAGACCTTGCCCTTGAAATGCTGTTCCAGGAGGGCGCACTTCAGCCGGGGAGACACCTCCTGGTGCTCCCACAGCCCCCGGAGCTCCCGGCTGGCCCGCATGGCCTCGACGACCTGCTCGACCTCCCGGCCGACCTCCTCCACCTGGCCCCGCTCCCGGGCCAGGTCGAAGAGGGCGCGGGCGTAGCGGCGGGCAACCGACGCGCTCAGCATCAGTGCTTCCCTACCTCTTCAACAAACTTCGCAGCCAGGCGGGTGTGGTCTTCGTCGGTCAGGCTCCGCTCGATGATCTTGCCGGCCACGGCCACCGCGAGGCTGGCCACCTCCTGCCGCAGCTCGGCCAGGGCCCGCTCCTTCTCCAGCCGGATGGTCTCCTGGGCCCGCTCCAGGTCCTGGGCCGCCTTCTCCCGGGCCTCGGTGAGAATCCGGTCCGCTTCCTGCTGGGCGCTGCGGGTCGCCTCGGCGATGATCGCCTGGGCCTCCTGCTGCGCCCGGGCCACCTGCTCGGTGAACTCCCGGCGCAGCCGCTCGGCCTCGGCCCGGTCCTCCGCGGCCTTGCGGAGGCTCTCCTCAATCTCCTTCTCCCTGGCTTCGATCATGCCGAGGAGCGGCTTGTACAGGAACCGGTTGAGAATCCACAGGAGGACGAGGAAGTTGACAAAAGTCCAGGCAACGTGCTTCAGCTGCGGCCAGAGGCTGGGGCCGTGGGCCTCGGCGGCCCCCTCCGCCGCGGCGAGCGCGTGGATCAGCCACTCCAACAGAGGTTCCCCCTCTCTAGTGGGAAGGCGACCAGGGGAGACTGGCCCCTGGTCGCCCCCGTACGCGGCACCTAGACCCTGGTCGCCAGCAGCAGACCGATGAGCAGGCCGTAAATGGCGATGGCCTCCATCAGCGCGAGGGCGATGATCAGGGCGCCCCGGACGTCACCGGCAGCCTCGGGCTGACGCCAGATGGCATCCATCGCAGCGGTCGTGGCCTTACCCTGGGCCCAGGTGGCGCCGATGGCGGCGACGGAGATCGCCAGCGCAGCGGCAAAAGCGATCCAGGCGCTTTGCACGATGAGAAACCTCCTTCTCGAACTTGCGAAATAAGTACTGTTCCTGGGGCCAGATGCCCCTTATTCCATCCTCCCGGGAGGGAAGGGGGTCCCCTTCGCCTGGAGGGGAGGAAAGCAGACACCGGGTCCAGGCTGCCCCCCGGCCCCCGGGCTAATGCCCGTGGGCGTGGGCCAGCGCCCCCTGGGCGCCGTGGTGGTCATGGCCGTGGCCATGACGGTGGAGGTGGGCCTTGGCCTCCACCACGCCGCCGATGTAGATGGCGGTCAGGGTGGTGAAGACGATGGCCTGAATGAGGCCGAAGAGCAGGCTCAGGCCCATGATGGGCACCGGAGCCAGAAGCGGCGCCAGGGTGGAGACGATGAGCAGCAGCACCTCTTCGGCGAAGATGTTGCCGAAAAGTCGCAGGCTGAGGGAGAAGGGGCGGACGAACTCCTCGAG